>JANMMQ010000265.1:0-14159 GCA_031373465.1 Ilumatobacteraceae bacterium
CACACAGGTTCGCCGGTGTGCTGACGAGTCCCTGCCCGTTGGGCCCAGCAAGGAGGAGGCCGAGCTTGTCCGCCAGCGTCACCAGCTCCGCTTCCGCCTCGCGTCCGGCCGGGCCAGCCTCGCCATAGCCCGCGCTGGTCAAGAACGCCGCCTTGATCCCCTTGGCCGCGCATGCCGTGAGCACCGCCGTGTTAGCGGCAGCAGGCGTACAGACGAAGACGAGATCGATCTCACCGTCGGGCAGGTCGTCGATGTCGGCGACGGTCCGGATGCCGAGCACTTCTTCACCGTCGAGGTTCGTGCCGAAGACGGCGCCGCGATAACCGCTGGCCAAGATGTTGTGAAGGCTGACGAACCCGAACTTTCCGGGATGCGTGCTGGCCCCAGCGACCAAGACACCCTTCGGGTCGAACAGGGCGCGGAACTGCTCATCGGTCGGGGTGCGGCCGTGCCGTGATCCACTCGTGTGCGACGCATCGTGCTCACCGAATTCGACGAGGGCATCGACCGCGATCAACGTGCCGTCGTTTTTCACGATCAGAGGGTTTACATCGACCGCGGCCACTTCCGGCCGCGCCGCGACCAAGGCGGACAGGCCCGTCAACACCGAGAGCAACTGCCGTCGATCGACCGCGGCCTCGCCACGAAACGCTCCGAGCAACTTCTGGGTTGCCAGGCCGTCGATCATCTCGGCGGCGTCGATCTCACTGATCGGTGCAGGGCGGAACTGCACATCCGCGATTGCTTCAGCAATGACGCCTCCGACGCCGAGCATCACATTTGGCCCGAACTGGGGATCATGCACCACGCCGGCGATCAGTTCCCTGGTCCCTGCGACCATCGGCGCCACCAGCAACGACACCGCTCCGTCAGCCGGGGTGGCCTTCGACAGCAGCTCCGTGGCCGCAGCTGCCACGGCAGCGGGGTCAGCGAGGCGAAGCCTGACGAGTCCGCGTTCGGTCTTGTGGGCGATGGCAGGACCGCACAGCTTGACCACAACGGGATATCCGAGAGCGTCGGCGGCCTCGACTGCCTCGGTGGCATCGGCAACCTCGCGCTCTTCGGCGAACGGGACGCCGTATGTCCGCAGGAGCGCCTTCGATTCGGATTCGGACAGCGTCCCCGGTCCAGTCACTTCGCTCACGCTAGGCGACGATGTCGTGCTTTCGCAGGCTTCGCCCGGTCGAACCTCTACGGCACCAGAGCGGTGCCGAAAAATGCAGTGATGTGGTCACGCCGGCGCCGCAGCGCGTCGCTCGCCAGTGGATCCTGATCGAGCAGCCCGCCGAGGAATGGAGCGTCGGAGAAATAGCTCAACAGCGCTCCGTACCCGGTGAGCAACAACTGCTCGGGATCGTGCTGACGGAAGACACCCGCTGCCATCTCGCCGCGGAAGTAGCCGACGCTGCGGTCCCACATCGGCCGCAACACGGCCGCCAGATCGATGCCCAGGTGAGCGCCTCCATCGAGTGCCTCTCGACGCATCAGGCGCACGTATTCGTGGTTGTCGGCGAAGAAGTCGAACCCGGCTTCGATCACGAGTTGGACCTTCTCCCAGCCATGCTCCGGGCTGGCGATCGCATCGGCAAGGCGCTCGAACCAGTCGCTCAACAGCCGCTCGAAGACCTCGTGGTACAGCGCTTCCTTGGACGGAAAGTGGTGCAGGAGGCTGGGTCGGCGGATGCCGACACCTGCAGCGATGTCGTTGAGCGATGTCCCGTCATAGCCTGACTCGGCGAAGCGGTGCAGCGCTTCATTGATGATCAGATCGCGCGTGGTCAGCTGTTCGCCCGCGTTGATGACCATGGAGGCCAGTGTAACCGGGTTTTCGGTTTCCCTACCGACCAGTAGGTAGGCGCGATATACTGTGCCGATGCTGCGGGTCGTGATCGGGAGTTTGTCGGTCGGGTTCGCCGTTTCGTGCGTGGCCTTCGTGGCCTCGACAGTGTTCTTACACCGGGGTCTGGCACACCGGGCGGTCACCTTCAAGCGACCCGTCACCGAGGTATTTCGGTTCCTGGTGTGGATCACGACCGGCATCCGCCCACGTCAGTGGGTTGCGGTCCATCGCAAGCACCATGCCTTCACCGATATCGAAGGAGATCCGCACTCCCCCGTGCTGCTTGGCTGGTTCAAGGTCCAGCGCAGCAACGTCGCCTTGTATCGGCGCGAGGCGCGCAACAGCGAAACGCTCGGCCGTTACGCCAGAGATCTGAAACCGACCAGGGCGGACCGCTGGTTCTACGACCACGCCCTGTTCGGTCTGGCGATCGGCGTCGGTGTCCTGGTGGTCGTCTTCGGCCCGCTGATCGGGCTGATGGCCGCGTTCGTTCACGTCAACATCTACCTGGGCGGATCAGCCGCGGTCAACGCTGTAGCCCACCATTTCGGCCGGCGTCCATACCCCAACGGTGCGGGCAACTTGCAATGGCTCGCCTTGATCACGGCCGGCGAGGGACTGCACAACAACCATCACGCCGCGCCAACATCGGCCCGCCTGTCGCACCGTTGGTTCGAGATCGATCCCGGATGGTGGGTCATCCGTGTGCTGATGCTGTGTCACCTCGCCAAGGTGCGCCTCACAGAGTTGCACCTCGTTTCCGCCAAACGCGTCCCCGCCTGACGGAATTCACCGAGCTCGGCGCGTTCAGTCGCCGTCGATCTTGTCGAGCACCTCGTGGGCCTTCTCGGCGACCTTGCCGACAGCGCCATCCTTTTCGGCCAACCTCTCGGCTTGGTCGTCGACCTTCTGGACGGCCTTTTGAGCCTTCTCCTTGGTCGCCTTGGCTTTCTGCCCGCTGAGCATTCCCTTCAAGCTGTCCAAAACACCCATCGTGATTCCTCCTCGTGGCGCTGGTGCGCAAGGTCTCTCTAGCACAGTTCGAAAGCGCCGCCGACGCTACCCTCGCCGCCATGCACATCGTGTCAGCCCTCTTCGTGGAGAACTTCGAGATGCGCCAGGCCCCAGGGCCGTCAACACGGATCGATCTCACCGGCGCAATGTTCTCTATGGCCGCTCCTTCTCCGGTTCCAGTCACCCTCTCACCGCATCTCGTCGGCTTGATCTACTGCACGGCCACCGAGCCGGGCAGCGGGGTGTTCGAGGTCGTGTTCCGTAAGGGCATGTCGGAAGATGACGAGCAGATCGCCCGCAACGTCAGCCCATTCACGGTGGATCCCGGCAAGTTCACGTATCGGCTGGTGAGGGGCGAGTTGGAGTTCACCGAGTACGGTCAGATCTTCGCTCACTGTCGCATCGACAAAGGCCCATGGCACCTCGTTCCGTTCACGCTTCTGCCCCCTGTCGCCTGAGCGGGGGATACAGTCGGTTTCGTGCCAGCGACACTGACCGACGAGCAACAAACCGATGCCATCTCCTTGATCCGTGGGTTTGCCATGGACGCCCCCTTCTACGCGAAGAGCGGCCACCAGGGAACCGCAATGGCATTGGCCCCGCTCGCTCATGTGCTGTTCAGCAGAGTGATGCGATACGACCCTGCCAACCCGCAGTGGAATGACCGCGACCGTTTCATCCTGTCCAACGGTCACGCGTCGATCCTCCAATACTCGATGTTGTATCTCGCCGGCTACGGCCTCGAGCTCGACGACATCAAGGGCTTCCGCCAATGGGGCTCGTTGACACCTGGCCACCCCGAGGCACGGCACACCGTCGGCATCGAGGTCACGACCGGCCCGCTCGGTCAGGGCTTCGCCAACGCCGTGGGCATGGCCATTGCCGAACGCCGGTTGCGCACCCAGTTCGGCGAGGACGTGATCAACCATCACACCTTCGTCATCGCCGGCGACGGATGTTTCGAGGAAGGCGTCAGCCACGAAGCCGCGTCACTTGCCGGCCACCAGCGGCTCGGCAACTTGATTTGTGTCTACGACGACAACCACATCACCATCGACGGCGACACGTCGTTGGCCTACAGCGACAACGTGGGCATGCGCTTCGAGGCATACGGGTGGAACGTCGTCCACCTCGGCGAGATGGGTGACGACTGCGATGGTCTCGAGGCCGCACTCAATGTCGCGAAGGCGGTCACGGATCGCCCATCGCTGCTGATCCTGCGCACTCACATCGCCACTCCAAGCCCTGATCTGATCGACCACCACGAGGCTCACGGCAACCCCTTCACCGCGGAGCAGATCAGCCGCACCAAGGCCGTGATGGGCATCCCCGACGAGCCGTACTGGGCGCCGCCCACTCTCGTCGCCGCGTATCGCGATTACTGCGCCCAGCGCGGCGCCACCGAGGTCGAGCAATGGTCGAAGCGTAAGGCCGCGTCCACCCTCGACGAGGCCGCTTGGGACGCGTGCTGGGGTGCCACGGGCATCGCCGGATGGGAGGACTCGCTGCCGACGTTCGACCAGGGCGAGAAGATCGCAACCCGTGTCGCGATCGAAAAGGCATTCAACGCATCTCTCGATGGCGTGCCGGGGCTGCTTGCAGGGGCGGCTGATCTCACCGGCAACACGGGAACCAAACTGTCCGGCCAAGAACCGCAATCCTTCGCACATCCCGGCGGGCGGCAGATGTACTACGGGATCCGCGAACACGCCATGGCCGGGACGATGGTCGGCATGGCAATGCATGGCGGGGTCCTCCCCGCAGGCGGAACCTTCTTCGTCTTCCTCGATTACATGCGCCCCTCCGTGCGTCTCGCGACGCTCAGCCGTGCGAAGGTCATCTTCGTGTGGACGCACGATTCCGTCGGCGTCGGCGAAGACGGTCCCACTCATCAACCAATCGAGCACCTCGCCACGCTTCGGGCAATTCCAGGTCTCCAGGTCATTCGGCCCGCCGATGCCAACGAGACTGTCGCGGCTTGGAAGGCCGCCGTTGCTCACGACGGGCCGACGGCGTTGGTGCTCAGCCGTCAAGGCGTCACGGTGTGCACCGACGGGTCTGCCGTCGAGCCCGGCGCCGCGGTGGTCCGCCAGGCCGACCGTCCGCAACTGGTCATCGTCGGCACCGGAAGCGAGGTCTCGCTGTGTGTCGAGGCTTCGGAACGGCTCGCCACCGCGGGCATCCAGGCAAACGTCGTCAGCATGCCGTCGTGGGACCGCTTCGCTGCTCAAAGCGCTAGCTATCAGGACGACGTGCTGCCTGCAGGGCTTCCCGTGCTCTCCGTCGAAGCAGCAGTCACGTTCGGGTGGGAACGGTACGCCGACGAGTCGATCGGAATCGATCGTTTCGGCGCCAGTGCGCCTGGGAACGTGGTCATGGACAAGTTAGGCATCAACGTCGCCAACGTCGTGGCAGCTGCCACACGCCTGGCTCAGGCAAAGGGGTAAATCATGGATCGTCTCGCGCACCTGTATCACGAGTTCGGGCAAAGCCCATGGCTCGACAACCTGAAGCGCGGCTACATCACCTCCGGCCAGCTGGCGCACCTCGTCGACAAAGGAATCCGCGGTCTTACGAGCAACCCCACGATCTTTCAGAAGGCCATTCAAGGCTCGCCCGACTACGACGAGCAGTTCCGAAAGCTCGTCGCCAATGGTCGTCCGATCGTCGAGGACTACTGGGCGCTGGTGCTGGCCGACATCCACGGCGCCCTCGACGTGTTCGCCGAGTTGTACCACGACAGTCACGGCGCCGACGGCTACGCCAGCGTGGAAGTGGCCCCGAACCTCGCCCACGATGGCCCAGCCACCGAGACGGCTGCGCGCCAGCTGCACGAGCAGATCCGCCGTCCCAACCTGATGGTGAAGATCCCGGCCACTGCGCAAGGCGTCGGCGCGATCCAGGCGATGATCGCCGAAGGGCGCAACATCAATGTCACATTGATCTTCAGCCTCGACCGCCACAAGGAGGTCATGGAGGCGTACATACGGGGGCTCGAGCTGTATTCAAAGGTGCCAGGAGCCGATCTCTCGCGCGTCGCCAGCGTGGCCAGTTTCTTCATCAGCAGAGTCGACACCGAGATCGACCATCGTCTCGAGACCATCGATACGCCCGAAGCGCTCGAGCTGCGTGGCAAGGGTGCTATCGCCCAGGGAAAACTGGCCTACCAGCTCTTCCAGAAGACCTTCAGCGGTCACCGGTGGGAGGCGCTGGCGGCCAAGGGTGCCCGCGTGCAGCGCCCGCTGTGGGCCAGCACGTCGACGAAGAACCCCGCGTACCCCGACACCATGTACGTCGACGAACTGATCGGTCCCGACACCGTAAACACCCTGCCCGAGACGACCATCGAAGCATTCGCCGATCACGGTCACCTGGCGCGCCGAGTCGACGCCGATCTGGATCAGGCATATGCCGTGTGGGAGCGGCTGGCCGAGGCTGGCATCGATCTCGACGATGTCGGCGAGACGCTCGAGCGCGAAGGCGTCGCCAGCTTCCAGAAGAGCTTCGATGAGCTACTCGGAACGTTGGAAGCCAAGGCGGCCGAACTTCGAGCGTGACCGAGTCGCCTATCGACAATTTGCTCGACGGCGTGGACTTGGGCCGCAACCGCCGCTTGGCGAAGCAGCTGCTGAGCTCGGCGCTGGCCTTGCTCGCGGACAAGCCCGACCAGCTCGATCTGAAGATTGCCAGCGCGGCGCTGGAAGAGATGCGCGAGGCGTTCAAGATGTTCGCGCCGTTCCATGACATTCCGAAGGTGACCATCTTCGGTTCTGCGCGAACCCAGATGGCCGACCCGCTCTACATGCAGGCCCGCGATGTCGCCACCAAACTCGCAGCAGCCGGGTGGATGGTCGTGACCGGCGCGGGGCCCGGGATCATGCAGGCCGGCATGGAGGGCGCCGGACGCGACATGTCGATCGGAGTCTCGATCAGGCTGCCGTTCGAACAGGGCGCCAACCCCATCATCGCCGGCGACATGAAGTACGTCAGCATGAAGTACTTCTTCACTCGCAAGCTGATGCTGATCAAGGAGAGCAGAGGCTTCATCTGCCTGCCGGGCGGGTTCGGCACGCTCGACGAGACATTCGAGCTGCTGACCCTGACCCAGACCGGCAAAGGGCTGCCTGTCCCCATCGTCTGGCTGGACACGCCGGGCGATCCGTACTGGGAAACGGTCGATGACTTCGTGGGCCGCCAACTCGTCGAGCGCGGGCTGGTGGCCGCCGCCGACACTGCGCTGTACCTCGTGACCGACGATGGCCAAGCCGCTGTTGATGAGGTGCTCGGCTTCTACCGCAACTACGACTCCATCCGGTTCGTCGGTCATCTCATCGTGATGCGCATGAAGCAGGCACCGACAGATGAACAACTCGCCGCGCTGAACGAACGGTTTAGTGCGTTGTGTTCAAAGGGTGGGATCGTGCGGGCCACACCGTTCGAGCCCGAACGAAGAGAGAACGACAAGCTCGAGCTGCCACGCATCGCCTTCACCCTCGCCAATCACAGCAGCGGCGTCCTGCGCGAGATCATCAACATGGTCAACTCATTCGTCGCTGACTGAACTGCCACGCAGGAGGTATATCGCCTTCTCGACAGCGCGTCGCGCCTGCGTCAACCGCTTGTCGTCGACAGGCCTGCCCCGACGTTCGGCTGACGCCTCGCGCAGCTGGTCGAACGCGATCTGATCGAGGTCCTCGACAACCAGTTGCAGACGATCGGCGAGCTCGTCGTACGGTCCGTCCGTCACAACGCCTCGGCAACGAGATCCATTGGATGCTTGACGTTGACCCCGGCAGCTGCCAGGTGAAACGCGCATCCCGGGTTCGCGCTGGCGACCACTTGCGGACCTGCCCGCTCGATCGCTGCCAGCTTGCGTTCGCGGATCTCGCCTGCCAACTCGGGTTGCAACGTGGAGAACGCGCCTCCGGCGCCGCAACACAGTCCTTCGTCATCGAGCTCGACAACATCGGCGACTGCAGCGAGCACCGTGCGGACGGGAAGGTGAGCTCGCTGCACGTGACGCAGATGGCACGGATCCTGCACGGTGACCGGGCCCAACCGCCGTCGCACTGGCAGGCGGTCGACGAGTGGCGCGACGAACTCGCTTGCATCACGAACGCGAGCACTGAAGTCCCGCGCCTCGTCTGTTCCGACCAGATGGCCGTAGTCCTTCAACGCTGCGCCGCACCCCGCCGAGTTGACGACGATCGGCGCATCGCCCGGCATAGAGCGCATGACACGCTCGGCTAGATCTTTGGCCTCGTCTGTGAGGCCGGCGTGGATGTGCAGGGCTCCGCAGCACGCACCTCCGGGCCCGGGCACGCGATAGGACACACCGAGTGCGGTGAGGACCTTCGCGGTGCTTCGATGCGTCTGGCGTTGCCAGGCATCCATCACGCAGCCGGTGAACAGCCAGGTCTCGTCGCCGGTGTTCGCTGGTTCCGGTCCGCGCTTCAGAGCCAGCTTCGGCAAACCGAGCTTCTTCGGCACGACACGCAATCGCTGCGCAGCGGCGAGCAGTGTGGATCCGACGAGCAAGAGCCGATGGTGGCCGAGCACGCCGTAGCCGAGCCGCTGCCACCATGGTGTCGTGCGATTCTGAGCCGAAAGCGTCTCGCGGGTTCCCTCCATCAGTTGCCCGAACGGCACACCGCTGGGGCAGGCCGGCTCGCATCCGCGGCACTGCACGCAGGTCTCCATGAAGTGCACAAAGTCATCGGTGATTTCAGCGTCGTCGAAGTGGACCGATCGCATCGCCGAGATTCGTCCTCGGGGTGACAACGCCTCTTCGCCGGTGACGCGGAAGGTGGGACAGTGCGGAAGGCAGAGCCCACACGCCACGCAGGTGCTCAGGTCGTTGTCGTCGAGGTGAAGTTTCACGAGGCTCCCAAGGTACCCGTAACGTCGCATCCAGCATGCCCGAGGGTCACACAGTTCACCGAATTGCTATCGATCACTTCAAGGTCCTGCGCGGCAAACCCGTCGCCGTCTCTTCGCCACAAGGTCGCTTCGGCGCGGGCGCCGAGCTGATCGACGGGGTTCGCCTCACAAAGCTCGAGGCATATGGCAAGCACCTCTTCTACCACTGGGCCAACGGCTTGCTCGGCCACGTGCACCTCGGCCTGTTCGGCACGTTCCGCGTCTATCGCGATCTGCCGCTGCTCGAAGCGCCGACGGTGCGAATGCGCCTGTCAGTTCCGAAGGCGACCATCGACCTGACCGGTCCGACCGACTGCACCATCGGCACGGCGGACGACCGGGACCGACTCGTCCAACGGCTCGGGCCCGACCCGTTGCGAACGGATGCCGACCCTCAGAAGGCATACGAAGCCATTGCCCGCCGGCCCGCACCCATCGGTCAACTCTTGCTCGACCAGAAGGTGATCAGTGGGATCGGAAACGTCTACCGCGCCGAAGCGCTGTTCATCAACCGGATCAATCCCAACCGCCCCGGCAACAAAATCACGAAAGAGGAGTTCGACGACCTGTGGGCAACCGTCGTCAACATGTTGCAACAGGGCATGATCGACAACCGCATCATCACTCTCGACCGCGACCGGTACGACATCCCCGTGGGTCGATCGCGCCGCGGTGAAACGACCTACGTGTACCACCGCGATCTGTGCCTCCGCTGCGGCTCTCCGATAAGAACAGTCGAGCTCGGCGGTCGACCGTGCTACTTCTGCCCCATCTGCCAGCCTGACTGATCATTGCGCGTGCCATTGCGGCGCTTCGTCCTCGCCGCGCCAGTAGCGGAGACGCAATTCGGCCTCATCGACGGCGGCGGGGTCGAGACGGGCCGCGCGCACCCGCATGACGGTTGCAGCCACGAGACGGAGCTCGGCGATCGCCTCGGCCAATGGATCGTCGCGAAACGAGTGACCGTAGCCATCGGCAAAGGCTTCATAGATCCCGGGGTCGCCGCCCCATCGCCGGGTCCATGTCATCAACGGAGCATGATCCCAGCACGACGGGCCACGGCACGTCAGATCCCAGTCGAGAACGACCGGGCCGTGCTCGGATTGCAGGACGTTCCCCGGATGCACGTCGCCATGGCAGAGCACCGCGTCGCGGCTGCGCTGTTCGTCGAGCAGCGGCAGGCTTCGAGCGACTGCCGCGGCGATCGCGGCGCGTGACGAAGCATCGAGGTCGCTGCCGACCTCGTTCATCAACGACTCGAAGTCCCACCACGGAAAGTCGCCGCAGAACGGCAGCGGATAGCCCGGCGCCACCTCGTTCGGGTTGATTCGGTGCACCAGCGCGATCATCTCGCCGACCGAGGCCCAATCGACCGGGCCGACCGGCTCGATCGCGGCGATGGCGAAGACTGCGTGATCGTCGGTCGCGTACGTGTCTCGGCGTAGGTACTTCGGAACTCGCACCCCGGCACGGGTCAGGACGTCAGCCAACCAGATCGCCTGAGCGGCGGGTGCGGTTGGCCGGCCGACCCTCAGCAGCACCTCGCCGCCCGCAGTGAAGATGCCGTTCATACCCATGCGAAGAAGGCGCGGCTCGGCAAACCCCCAGTGCTCCGCAGCCAGTTCGGCCGACCGGGTGACCGACTCGACCGTGCCTGGAGGTGCCGCGACGAAGGGCAACTCAGGCGAGGTCGACACCGGGATTGAGCCGTCCGCTCGGGTCGAACTCGGCCTTGACCCGTCGGGCGAGTTTCGTCACTGACGATTCGGAAGGACTGGCCGCAGGTCCAGGGTCGGCGTGGTGAACGATGCCGATGCCGACCTCGGCCACGAAGGTGCCCGTCAGTGACGCAACCGCTGATGGAGCAACCACACACCTGCTCCCCGATGGCAGCTCCGGCGGACCCGCGCACGGGTCGAGCCCGCAACCCGCCGCTTGCGCGGCGACGTCGTCGGGGTGTCCTTCGAGGAGCGCCCAGAGGCGCGACCCGTTCCACAAGACCGATGTGGGGCGGTACAACTTCGTGAAGACAGGGAACGGATCCGCTGCTTCGGCGGTGAACCACTGCGAGTGTTGCGCTCGCGGCCGGGTTCGAATGATGACGTCGCCGAGGAAACCCAACGTGCCGCGCGCTCCGACCAGCAATCGGCAGAGGTCGAACCCGCTGACGTTCTTCACAGTCGGGCCGCCCGCCTGCACGACTTCGCCGCCGTCGGAGACGTAACAGGCCTGCAGCAGCACATCGCGGACCGGTCCGTAGCCGAGCCGCCTGACCCCGCTGTGCCCGACTGACAGGGCGCCACCGATCGTGCCGCCCGGTGGCAAGGCGACACACTGGCCGAACTCGGCCAATGCCGAGTCCACATCGTCGACGGGCGTGCCTGCGCCGCAGCGCATCGTCATCTCGTCAGCCTGGATCCACTCGATCCCCGCTGGTGGCCGAACTGCGCGCACCCCGGGAACAGGGCCGCCACGCGTTCCGAGCCCGGTGATGGTGACCGGTCCGGTTGCGCCGACTTCGTCGACGAACGCGGTTAGATCCACGCACCCTCCGGCACGTGTTGGAGATCGCCGCACGACGCGGCTGTCGGCAGCACCTTGTTGGGGTTCGCCAGGCCGGCGGTGTCGAACGCGCGGCGCAAGCGAGCCTGAGCGTCGAGGTCGACCGGAGAGAACATCATCGACATGAAGTCGCGCTTCTCCAGACCGATGCCATGTTCTCCCGACAGCACTCCCCCGGCCGCAACGGACACGCGGATGATCTCTTCGCCAGCGGCGTGAACGCGATCCATGATGCCCGGCTCACGCTTGTCGAAGACCAGCAACGGGTGCAGGTTGCCGTCGCCGGCGTGGAACACGTTCATCACCAGCAGCTGATGCCGCTCGACGATCTCATAGACCTTCTCAAGAACCTCTGGAAGCCGGCGGCGCGGCACGACCGTGTCGTGCAGGTAGTAGTTCGGCTTGATGCGGGCTATTGCGCCGAAGGCGTTCTTGCGGCCTTTCCACAGCAACGCTCTCTCGGCTTCGTCCTTCGCGATGCGAACCGTTCTCGCTCCATGGGCCATGCCGATCTCGACGATCCTCTGCACATCAGCCTCGAGCCCGTGGGGCAGACCGGCGACCTCGACCAGAAGGATTGCCGCAGCATCGACGGGTAAACCGGCATGGATGTACTCCTCCACGGCACGAGTGCAGAGCTGATCCATCATCTCCAGAGCCGCCGGAACCATGCCAGCGGCGATGATGGCGCTGACCGTCTGCGCACCGTTTTCTACGCTCGTGAAGTCCATCAGCATCGTGCGGACGACCGGCGGGTTCTGGGTCAGGCGGACGCACACCTTGGTAGCGATGCCGCACATCCCCTCGCTGCCGACAAAGGCGCCGCGCAGGTCGTAGCCCGGCGACTCGGCTTCTTCACCGCCCAACTGGCTGATCTCACCATCGGGAAGTACGACTTCGAGCCCGAGCACGTGAGCCGTGGTGACACCATCGGCGAGGCAGTGAGGTCCGCCGGAGTTGTTGGCCACGTTGCCACCGATCGAACAGCTCTGCTGACTGCTGGGGTCGGGGGCGAAATGCAGACCATGGGGTGTGACGGCTCGGGTGAGATCGAGGTTGAGCACTCCCGGCTCGACCCACGCCAACCGGTTGACCGGGTCGACCGACAGCACCCGATTCATCTTCGTGGTCACCACCATCACGGCGTCGTCGAGCGGCGTCGCCCCCCCTGCCAGACCAGTGCCGGCTCCGCGAGCAATGAAGGGAACCCCGTGACGAACCGCTACGCGCACGCACGCCTGGACTTCGGCGGTGCTCGTCGGGAAGCAGACTACGCCGGCCTGACCTTCGATGTTGGATGCGTCGCGTCTGTACAGCGCCAGTTCGGTGCCACCGATGCGAACGCGATCGGGTGACAGGGCCGCGCCGAGCTCGGCGACCAGCACCTCGTTCATGCCCGTCGTCGTCCCCGCTCATGACCTCGATCGCGCGCCTGCTTGAGAACGATCACCTGTCCGGGCTCGACCGGACGACCATCGACAAGGACCTCATCGCCTTCGTCGAGATCATCGGCCAGGAACTTCGCGTTGCCATCCAACCGGGCACGCAGCTCGGCCTCCCTCCTGCGCATGGCACGGCGACCCTCGGCGAATGCATCGTGGAACCGAGTGGAAACGCCGTGGGCGATCTTCTTCGGCGTCAGCTGGGTGGCGGCCTGCTTCATCTTGCGCTTGACCACGCCGACCCCCACCACCCCCGCGACGGCACCGCCGAGGAACCAGGTCATCCGCTTGATCATGCCGATCTCCGTTCCTTGCGACGAAAGCGCCGGACCGCCCGTGTGGTGCCGGTGGCCAACGCTGCGGTCTTGATCATGGGTGTGCTGAGCGCGGCTCTGGCGACGCGGCCGCCGCCGGCAACGGCGCCGCTGATGGCCTCTGCCGAACCGAGCACACGGTCGAAGCGCTCCAGGTCGCCTCGTGCCTGCGCCACGGTGGCCTTTGCGTCGGCGGTCGAGGCGCGAAGTTCGGCGAGCAGGGGCTCTGTCTCCTGACGCAACGACACGACCTCTTGGCGTAGCGACTTCATGGTTTCGAGCACCCGTGACAACACCACGACCAATGCGGCGAAGCCGATGGAGCACAGCACCGCCGCCAAGACAATTGCGAGTTCACCTGCCGTCATTTGCGTTCGTCCATTCGCCTTGCCACGTCTGCTTCAGCTCCGTGGTCAGTCGGTTCGTAGTACAGCTTGTCGCGCTGGGCATCCGGTAAGTACTGCTGGTCGACCCAGCCCTGCGGATTGTCATGAGGGTAGTCGTAGCCGACCCCATGGCCCAGCGATTGAGCGCCTTTGTAATGGGCGTCGCGCAGATGGGCGGGCACCTCGCCGATCGCCCCACTTTGAACGTCGGCTCTGGCATCCCAGATCGCCATGGCCGAGCGGTTGCTCTTGGGAGCCGTCGCCAAGTGGATCGCAGCCTGGCTGAGATTGAGTTGCGCCTCGGGCAGCCCGACGTGCTCGACCGCCTGCGCGGCCGCCACTGCAACGAGCAGGGCCTGCGAATCGGCCATGCCGATGTCTTCGCTGGCGAAGATGATCATCCGACGGGCGATGAAGCGGGCGTCCTCTCCCGCTTCCAACATCCTGGCCAAGTAGTAGACCGCGGCCTGCGGATTGCTGCCGCGCATGCTCTTGATGAAGGCGCTGATCACGTCGTAGTGGTCATCGCGGCCGTAGCGCAGCGCGCTCGTGCCCAGTGCGGCCTCGACATGGCTGAGCTCGACCGGGCCCGGATCTGCCAGCGCGCACGCCACCTCGAGCGCCGTCAGCACCTGCCGGCCGTCACCTCCGGCCCTGTCCACCAAGTGCTCGATTGCCTCGG
>JANMMQ010000339.1:0-4364 GCA_031373465.1 Ilumatobacteraceae bacterium
CAGGCGTGTTGCCGTAGTCGCTCCACCACGTGTTCCAGGAGTCGACATAGGGGAGCGTGATCGACAGCATGCGTGGGCGGACCGAGCCGACCATCAACGGAGGCCCGCCTGGGTGTACCGGGCGAGGGTGCAGCACGCATCGCTCGGCACGGTAGAACTCGCCGGCGAAGTCGATCTCGCCGTCGGCGAGCAGTGTGCGGATGATCGTGAAGGCCTCGGCGAATCGACTGACGCGTTGATCGAACGCGAAGCCGAAGGCGCGGTACTCCCGTTCGTTCCAGCCGGCGCCAATACCCAGAATCAGCCTGCCATCGGAGACGCCGTCGACCGTCGCCGCCAGCTTGGCCAACATCGTCGGTTGGTGGAAACTCGTGGAGGCCACAAGTGGACCGAGCAGCACTCGCTCGGTCGACGCGGCTAGTGCCGCAAGGGAGGTCCACACCTCCCACGGACCGCGGGGCCCGACCTCGAGGTCGTACAAGAGATGATCACCGAGCCACACCGAGTCGAACCCGACTTGCTCGGCGGTCTGCGCCATTCGGATGAGTTCGGCGAACGGAACCTCCCATTCGACTTCGGGCAGTTGTATACCGACGAGCAGCGGTCGAGGCATGGCGAGAGGCTAGGTGATGGTCCCACCGCCCAGCCGGGCGAAACCGACCCGACGCCTATGATGGCGCTCGCACATGAGACAGATCGTCAACGATCGAATGGAGAACCGATGAGAATTGGCGCCGTCTTCTCGCAGGCCGGCTTCACCGATTGCAGCATCGGGTTCAATCCAATGGCTCAGCCTGGGTTGTCGCACGCGGAGCACCTGGCCGCAGTGATCGACGCAAAGCCCCAGATCGACAAGCTCGTCGGCTGAGTATGGAGGACGTCATCATCGCCGGCGGCGGGATCGGCGGATTGACCGCTGCGTTGAGCCTCAACCAAGCCGGCTTGCCTGTGCGGGTCTTCGAGAGCGTGGACCAAATTCAGGCGCTCGGCGTAGGGATCAACTTGCTTCCTCACGCTGTTCGCGAGCTCGACGCCATGGGTCTTGCCGGCGACCTGGCAGCCAATGGATTGACTCCGTCGACCTTGGCATATTTCACCAAGCGCGGCGAGCCGATCTGGCACGAGGCGCGCGGCATTTCTGCCGGCTACCGATGGCCCCAGATCTCGATCCACCGCGGCGTGCTGCACACCCTCCTCCATGCAGCATCGCTCGCCGAGATCGGTACCGACCGCATTCACACGGGCTGTCATCTCGACCGTTTCGTCGAAACCGGTCAGGGTGTCGAAGCCACCTTCATCGACCGTCGAAGCGGTGCGGTAACGGCAACTGCCCAAGGCTCCATGCTGGTCGCCTGCGATGGCATCCATTCGGTAGCCCGGCGCCACTTCTACCCGAATGAGGGAATGCCCAAGTGGAACGGCGCACTGCTGTGGCGTGGTCTCGCGGAGGGACCACCGGTGTTCGATGGTCGCACGATGATCTGGGCCGGTCATCCACGACAGAAGTTCGTGATGTACCCGTTGCTCGATCTCGCCGACGGGAGGCAGCAGCTCAACTTCATCGCCGAGCTGCGCACCGACGACACCGAACTGCTCGAGCGTGAGGACTGGAACCGCCCTGGCGATCTCGCCGACTTCTTGCCGC
The DNA here is from genome assembly GCA_031373465.1 of Ilumatobacteraceae bacterium. Lineage (GTDB taxonomy): Bacteria > Actinomycetota > Acidimicrobiia > Acidimicrobiales > Ilumatobacteraceae > JAENVT01. The sequence goes on from JANMMQ010000339.1 coordinate 1,646, forward strand.
GGTTCGCCGATTGGAGGTTTCCTTGGCTCGATGTGCCGGGTCTGATCGCATCGGCACCGTCGACCTACCTCTTCCCGATGGTCGATCGCGATCCCGTCGAGCGGTGGTCCTTCGGCAGGACGACCTTGCTCGGCGACGCGGCACACCCGATGTACCCGATCGGTTCGAATGGCGCGTCGCAAGCGATTCTCGACGCGAGGACCTTGACGGGTTGTCTGCTGTCGTACGAAGACGATGTCGAAACAGCGCTCCGTCGCTATGACGAAGTACGCCAGCCGGCGACCTCGGCGATCGTGCTGGCCAACCGGGGGCTGGGCCCCGAGCTACCGATGCAGCTCGTCGAGGAGCGAGCGCCAGGGGGCTTCGATCTGCTGTCGGATGTGATCACAGCGGACGAGATCCTGGCGGTGACGGACGGTTACCGGAAGATGGCCGGGTTCTCCCTACAGCAACTGCACGACCGGCCGTCGCTCGCAGACATGGCGTACTAGAACGAAGAGCACAAGGCCAACAAGCCTGCGTCGGTGAGGTCGGCGAGCTCGTAGTTCATCCGCTCCGGCCAAGTCGAGAACTTGGCCACCACCGTGTTCGACGGGTGATGGATCATCAACATCTGACCGTTGATCCCGAGGCCGCAATACACGCCGGCGACGCTGTCGTACACCCACCAGAAGTCGCGATAGAACGCGTTGGGACCTGCGCGACCAGCTTGCGTCGGCCGGACGAACGCGTCGATCAGTTCCTGATCGCGAGTCGTCGGCCGGGCGAGCCACGCACTGGGCACCACCTGTCGACTGGCGAACTCGCCGCGCTGCAGGCACATCACACCGAAACGGGCGAGGTCCTCGAGCGTTGTGCAGATGCCGCCCTCGACGACCGGAAAGCCGGCGGAGTCGACGATGATGTCGGCATCGTGTTCGGCAACGAGTGACCAGATGTGCTGGGAGAACAGGTCGGCGAACGTCTGCCCTGTGGCCTCGCACATCACCCACGCCAACACGTCGGGCAGGATCGACCGGTATTGAAACGCACCACCATGGTCGGAGCGGTTCGGTAGCTGCGTGATCCATTCGTAGGTGTCTGCCGGAAGATCCGAGCGAACCGGCGTGGTGTACCCGGAGATCTGCTCGATCAGGCGGCCGTCGCTGTCGAGGTTGTCGTAGTCCTCCTCGTCGAACTTCGTGCCGGCGCGCATGTCGAGCAGGTGCTGAACAGTGCAGCCCTCCCACGATGTGCCGCGCAGCCTTTCGATGTAGTCGGGCACGAAGGCGGCGGGGTCGATCACTCCAGCGCCGACCAACACTCCGGCCAGGGTCGACGTCAGCGACTTGGACACTGACATCAAGAGATGCGTGTCGGTGCTTCGCATGAGGCCGCCGTAGTGCTCGAACAGCACTGCACCATCGCGCACAACCATCAAGCCATCGCTGAACGTCGCTTCGAGCATGTCCCGGAGTGTCCAGCGTCTTCCACGATGGTCGTATCTGAACGCGGTGAGGTCTTCGAGCGCTCGCGGCAGCGGCGCAACCGGAACTCCAGATCCGCGTATCCGAGCCGTGCGGGTCAGCTCCCGGACATGAAGGAACCCCCACCTGTTGTGCGGGGGATCGATCCAATTGGCCGAGCTCGCCTCACCACGCCCCGCCCCGAAGTCCGGACTCATCGAGGTCGCACCCTAGCGATTCCCGAAGAGCGGCATCCGACACTAGCGCTTTCGTTGCCAACGGTTGACGCTTTGTACAATCCGACGACGCCTACGTGTGGGGGAATCGTGCTTGCTGACCGATTGAACAACCTGGGAACCGAGACGGCCTTCGCAGTGTCGTTGGCCGCCGCCGAGTGGGGTGCGAAGGGCAACAACATCTTCCCCTTCCATCTCGGCGACATCAACCTTCCGACGCCGGCCAACGTGGTCGAGGCGATGAATCGGGCCATTGCCGATGGCAAGACTGGTTACTGCGCAGCAGCCGGGATCCTGTCTCTGCGCGAGGCGTTGGCCGACGATGTGTCGATGCGTCGCGGCTTGAGCTACGGCCCCGGCAACGTCGCCGTGCAACCCGGCGGCAAGCCGGTCATCGGCAAGTTCCTGCAAGTCGTCATGAACCCCGGCGACGGCGTGCTGTTCCCGACTCCCGGCTACCCGATCTACGAGAGTCAGATCGATTACTTCGGAGGAGTCGGTCAGCCGTATCGCTACCAGCAGACGGCCACGGGATTTGCGATCGACTTCGACCACCTTCGCAGCCAGATCACACAGGCAACCAAAGTGTTGATCTACAACAACTTGCAGAACCCGCTCGGCTGCGAAAGCTCTGCGCAGGAGATGGCCGCACTCGCCGAGTTGGCCATCGACCGCAACCTGTGGGTGCTCAGCGACGAGGCATATTTCGAGATGCGGTACCGCGGGACCAGCACCTCGATCGCCTCGCTTCCCGGCATGCGCGAGCGCACGGTGATCCTGTACACGTTTTCCAAGAAGTTCGCCATGACAGGCTGGAGGCTGGGTGCTGCCATCGGGCCCGACGAGCTGATCGCACAGATCACCAAGATCAACACCAACGACGAGAGCTGCACGACTCACTTCGTCCAGGAGGCCGGCATCGAGGCATTGCTGGGCGACCAGTCGGGCGCCAAGGCAATCCTCGCCGAGTTGCAGCGCCGCCGAGACGCCGCAGTCGAAGAGCTGCAGAAGATCACCGGTTTCGTCATCGCCAAGCCC
>JANMMQ010000342.1:0-16631 GCA_031373465.1 Ilumatobacteraceae bacterium
TTCTCGACCATCAGCTCCGCTTGACGCACCGCGTAACGGTGCGACAACACGCATCCCTTCGATCGTCCGGTCGTGCCCGACGTGAACAGCACCATCGCCGGGTCGGCGAACGAGTGCAGAGAAGGGATGACAGTGGTGTCATCGGTGCACAGCGAGGCGTGATCGAGCACGTGCACGCCGGGCAGCCCCGTCCCCGCGTCCGCCGATCTGCCGACAACGATCACCGTGCGGATGTGCACGAGGTCTGCAAGGACGGCTGCGAGGTTCGGCACCAATCGGGCCTCGACGATGACGATCTCGGCGCCGCTCAAGTTCAACGCATGCAGCAGCGAGGGACCGCGAAACTCGGTGTTCAACAGCGTCGACACGGCGCCCAACGTGCACAATGCCAACCACGTGATCGCGAACTCGGGTCCGTTCGACATCAGCACCGGCACGAGCTGGCCACGCTGCACGCCGAACTTCTGCAACCCATGTGCGAGACCTGTCGAGCGGCGCCGCGCATCGGCGAACGTCAGGTCACCGGCCGAGAATCGCAGAAAGATGGTGTCGGAACTGTCCGCCGCCCGCACATCGAGCAATCGATCGATGGTCAGGGCCTCGTGCATTCGCCCGGTCTGCTCCCCGTCCATTGCGCCGGTCTTACTAGGTTGCGATCGATGACGAGCAACTTTGAATACGCGACGGTCCTCAGCACTCTTGATGACGGGGTTCGCACGATCACGCTCAATCGACCCGAGCGGTTGAACGCGATGAATCGTCAGCTGATCGACGACGTCGCCGACGCGTTCACCGACGCCCACGAGGACGCCGGTACCAAGTCGATCATCTTCACCGGCGCCGGTCGGGCGTTCTGCGCAGGCGATGATCGGCGCGAACACGTGCAACCGAGGGACGAGGCAGAGGCTCGTGACGTGGTCAATGCGATCCAGCGGGCCACCAAGGCGATCATCCTCGGCCCCAAGCCCGTTGTCGGTGCCATCAACGGGTGGGCCGTCGGCGGAGGGTTCGAGTGGGCGATCAACTGCGACTTCCCCATCTGGGCCGACAGTGCCAAGGGATTCTTCCCAGAGGTCTCCCTCAACATCTTCGTCACCGGCGCTGTCACATCATTCCTGCCCGCGTTGGCGGGCCTGCTCAAGGCCAGGGAGATGCTGTTCCTAGGCGATCGCTACGACGCCTCGGCCCTGCACCAGCTGGGGGTCGCGTGGCGCGTCGTCCCCGACAGCGAGCTCATGGCGACGGCCAACGAGGTTGCAACGCGGCTGGCCGGGTTGCCGTCGCTGGCCGCCAGGGCCATGAAGCGAGTGCTCAACCAGACCGCCTCGACCGACCTCGAGGCTGCGCTGCGTCTCGAGACCGAGGCAACCGTCGCCGGATTCCTGGATCCCGAGACCACACGTTTGCTGAAGGACTTCAACTAGCGCGCCCCCGTGCGAGTGTTTCCGTCCCGCGAGGGCGCAAACGAGTGTTACGCGCCCACCCGGGAGGGACGGAAACACCCCTTTGGACGGCGCCGTGCCGGAAACACTCGGATGGGGTTAGGGGGTTCGGGGCAGGGGGGTGGAGTCGAAGGCGGGGCCGAGCAGGCGCGCCGCCTCTCCGAGCCAGGTCCGCTCGACGCGAGCGTGGGTGACGTCCTTCGCCTTCATCGCCTGCAACGGCGCCAGGCCATCGAGTAAACCAGCCAGCACGAACATGGTCTCATCCGCGTCGCTGTCGATGAACTCGCCTCGCTGCTGACCATCGCGGATCACCTTGCGAAGCATCGCCCGCCACCGCCGGTCCATGCGATCGCGCTCCGCCGCGGCAGCGTCGTCGCGTAGGGCCAACACGCACAACTCCATCCACAGAGCCCAGTCATAGTGCCGGATCATGGCCTCGATCAGGATCCGCAACTGCTGCGAGGCGGTGGCTGCATCCTCGATCCGGACCGTGTACCGATCGTGGAACTCGACCTCACGCAGCGCGAGCGCCTCAGCCAACAACCCCTGTTTGCCGTCGAACCAGTAGAGGATCGCGGCAGGGCTGGTACCCGCAGCCTTGGCGATGTCGACGACCCGAGTGTTGGCGTAACCACGTTCCGACAGCACCGCAGCGGCGGCGGAGAGGATCTGTGCCTTGCGCACATGGTCGAGTCGAGGTCTTGGCATCTGAATCCTGAGTGTATATTCAGCTTATGGGATCGGTGAGCGCGCAGATCGACGATGAAGGTCGCCTGCTGCACGCTCCTGCACGCTGGCAGCCTGGCGATCACGTCCCCGCGCCGCTCGATTTCTATCGTGGACTGGTGCTTTCTGCATGGGTCGACTACAACCACCACATGACCGAGGCGGCCTACCTCACCGCGTTCGGGTGGGCAAGCGATGCGCTGTTCTCGTACGTGGGCGACGACGAGGCGTACCGGGCGGCCGGACACAGTTTCTACACCGTCGAGACGCACATCGCCTATCTGCGTGAGGCAGCGGAGTGCGCTCCTCTGCGGATCACGACGCGGGTGCTCGGCCTCGACCGCAAGCGCCTGCACATCTACCACGAGTTGTTCCGCGACGACGATCACAAACTGCTGGCAACCACGGAGCAGATGCTCGTTCACGTCGACATGAACGCCGCCCGCTCCGTCGCCATCCTCCCCGAAGTGCGCGCCGCGCTCGAAGCGATCGCCGAGGCGCATTCGGTCCTTCCGCCGGCTGAGCGCGCGGGTCATTTCTCCTTTCCGTCGGCAACCCAACAAACCGAGCATCGGGAGTAGCCCCTTGGACTTCGCGTTGACAGATGAGCAACGAATGATCGTCGATACCGTTCGGTCGTTCACCGAACGCGAGCTGTTCCCGTACGAGGACCAGGTCGAGAAGTTGGGAGAGGTACCTCCCGAGCTCGTGCGACAGATCAAGCAGCGCTCGATCGACGCCGGGCTGTACGCCGCCAACATGCCAGCGGAACTCGGCGGCGGCGGGCTCGACACCTTCGGCGTCACCTTGGTCGACCGCGAGTTCGGTGCTGCTTCCTATGCGCTCCACTACATCGTCGCCCGGCCGTCCAACATCCTGCGCGCATGCACAGGCGACCAGATCGACGAATACCTGATACCGACGATCACGGGTGAGCGGGTCGATTGCATGGCCATGAGCGAACCCGATGCGGGAAGCGATGTGCGGGGCATGAAGTGCAGCGCTGTCCGCGTTGGCGACGACTATGTCATCAACGGCACGAAGCACTTCATCAGTCACGCCGACCTCGCCGACTACGTGATCCTGTTTGCCGCAAGTGGCCAGGAGCAGACCAGCCGAGGGCCGAAGAAGCTGATCACGGGCTTTCTGGTCGATTTCGACACGCCCGGCTGCGACGTCGTCGATGGCTATCGCTGTGTTTCGAACCGCGGGTACCACAACATGATCATCAACTTCGACGACTGCCGGGTGCCGGTATCGAAGATCCTGGGCGAGGAACATCGCGGGTTCGACGCCGCCAACGAATGGCTCGGCTCGACGAGGTTGCAGGTGGCCGCTGTGTGCGTGGGCCGTGCTCGACGCGCTCTGCGCCTCGCCACAGAATGGGCTGCGACCAGGGTGCAGTTCGGACAGCAGATCGGCAAGTTCCAGGGCGTGTCGTTCAAGCTCGCCGACATGCTCACTCGGCTCGAAGCCGCAGAGTTGCTGACACTTCGAGCCGCGTGGAACGACTCCCAAGGAACGGCCACCGATACAGACATGGCCATGGCCAAGGTCTTCGCCAGCGAGATGTGCCAGTTCGTCACGGACGAAGCGATCCAGATCCTCGGCGGCATGGGTCTGATGGACGAACTGCCGCTGGAACGCCTCTGGCGCGACACCCGTGTCGACCGGATCTGGGACGGCACGTCCGAGATCCAACGGCACATCATCTCGCGGGCGATGCTTCGCCCGTTCGGAGCCTGACCCATGGCGGACCTGCTCCGCCTGCTGGCCCCTCGTTCGATCGCGGTCGTTGGCGGGGCTCCGGCCGAACGCGTCGTACGACAATGCCTGAAGCTCGGCTTCACCGGCCCGATTTGGCCGGTGCACCCCAAACGAGCCGACCTGGCCGGCGTGCCGTGCCTGCCCGACCTCGATGCGCTGCCGGAAGGGCCGGACGCAGTCTTTCTGGGTGTCAATCGACATGCCACGGTGGAAGCCATGAGCAATCTTCGCTCGATCGGCGCCGGTGGAGTCGTGTGCTACGGATCCGGATTCGCCGAGACGGGCGACTCTGACCTGCAGCGACAGCTGCTCGATGCTGCAGGCGACCTCCCGTTCCTCGGACCGAACTGCTATGGCTTCGTGAACACCTTCGAGCGCGTCGCTCTGTGGCCCGACGAGCACGGGATGCAACCGACCGATCGCGGCGTTGCGATCGTGTCGCAGAGCGGGAACGTGGCCGTGAACCTGACGTTCCAACAGCGCGGGCTTCGGCTCGGCACGATGGTCTCCGTCGGCAACCAGGCGAGCATCGGCATGGAGAACTGCATCGGCGCGTTCCTCGATGATCCGCGCATCACTGCCATCGGGTTGTTCCTCGAGGCTGTTCGCGATTCTCAGCAGTTCGCCTTGGTCGCCCAGCGGGCACACGACCAGGGAGTGCCGATTGTCGCTCTGCACACGGGCCGTTCCGCCACCGGCGCAGCGATAGCGGCATCACATACCGGGTCGATGTCGGGGCGGGGCGCTGCGTATGACGCGCTGTTCGCCCGGTACGGGGTGGCCACGGTCAGCACGCCCGCCGAGATGCTCGAGACGTTGAAGCTGCTCGACAACGGCGGACGGCTGAAGGGGCCACGGATGGTGTCGGTGAGCTGCTCTGGCGGCGAGGCATCGTTGGTTGCCGATCGTTCGGAGAACGGGCCGTTGGTCTTCGAGCCCTTCTCCCCGCAACATCGACGCAACATCGAATCGACCCTGACCGAACTTGTCACTGTCAGCAACCCGTTCGACTACCACACGTTCATGTGGGGCGACCGTGCCGCAACGGCCAAGTGCTTCACGGCTGTCATGGACGGGCCCCAGGACGCGACGATGCTCGTGCTCGACGTACCGCCCAGCGCCGACAACGATCCGTCGTCGTGGATCATCGCGGCCGACGCGTGGGCCGATGCCGCCGATGCGACCGGGCACCGCGCTGTGGTCGTGGCAACCATGGCGGAGTGCCTCAACGAGCAGCTACGCACCCGCATCACCGAGAGAGGCGTAACACCGTTGCTCGGGCTCACTGAAGGCCTGGCTGCGCTCCGAGCAGCGGCGTTTGTCGGGTCGCGATGCGACGCGACCCACGCTGCCGTTGCGGAAGCGACGAGCACCCGATTGGTCGATGAAGCGGAAGCGAAGAACCGGCTGTCTGCACTCGACATCGACGTGCCGGCGGGCAAGGTCGTGCCTGGTACGGAGGTGGTGGCCGCAGCGGTCGAGATCGGATATCCGATCACGTTGAAGAGCTTGGGGGCCGCACACAAGACCGAGACAGGCGCGGTGAAGGTCGGCATCAGCAGCGACGAGGCCGTTGTCGAGGCGCTTGCATCGATTCCTTCCTCCGAACGCTACCTGGTCGAAGCCACAGTGACCGACGTGGTCGCCGAAGTGCTGGTTGCGGTCCGCCGCGACCCGCCCGTCGGCTGGCTGGTCTCGCTGGGGTTCGGAGGAGTGACAATAGAGCTGTGGCGCGATGTCACGCACCTGCTCGCGCCGGTGACCGCAGACGACGTGCGGCTGGCGCTGACCAGGCTGCGCAGCTATCCCCTCTTGACCGGCTACCGCGGACGGCCGCCCGCTGATATCGAGGCGCTGGTGTCGCTCGTCGTCAGGCTGACGGATGCGGTGGTCGGCACGAACGTCGTCGAGGTCGAGCTCAATCCAGTTCTGGTGGGCCGCATCGGGGCCGTCGCAGTCGACGCCTTCGTCGTCGAGGAGGAGGTCCCATGACCGGATTCCACATGGAGCTGCGCGGCAGCACGGCGGTCATGACGATCGATCGTCCGAAGGCCAACGCGATCGACGCCGCTACGAGCAAGGCAATGGGCGAGGTCTTCGCGTCGCTCGACGACGACCCGTCGGTGCGGGCGATCGTCCTCACCGGCGCGGGTCCAAAGTTCTTCTCCGCCGGGTGGGACCTGTCCGCGGGCGAAGACTTCGACAGCGACTACGGGGTCGGCGGCTTCGGTGGATTCGCGGAGCTGCCGGATCGCTCCACGCCGGTCATTGCCGCCGTGAACGGCATGGCCGTTGGCGGTGGATTCGAGATCGCTGTGGCAGCCGATCTCATCGTCGCCGCCGACCATGCCCAGTTCTGGTTGCCCGAGCCCGCCCTCGGCATCCTGCCTGACGCCGGAGCAGTCAAGCTCCCACGTCTGCTCCCGCGCCACGTCGCGCGGGAGTTGCTGCTGACCGGCCGTCACATGGGCGCCGAAGAAGCACATCGCTGGGGGCTCGTCACTCGGGTTGTCCCGGCCGACGAACTGCTCGATACCGCCCTCCAGTTGGCGACGGCGATCAGCGCGTCGGCACCGCTGAGCGTCGCCGCGTTGCTCGACATCGAACGGAGAACCATCAACCTGTCGAGCAACGACGCAATGGCAGCGTTGAAGTCACTCGCCAGCTATCGAAGGGCGATCGACAGTGAGGACGCCCGGGAGGGCCAAGCCGCCTTCACCGAACGTCGCCCTCCGACCTGGCACGGCCGCTAGCGGCGGCCGAAGCCGAACAGCTGCTGAGCAACCTTGCGCATCTGGATCTCCTCGGAGCCCTCGGTGATGCGGTAGCGCCGGTGGTGTCGATAGATGTGCTCGAACGGCATGTGCCGTGAGTACCCCATGCCGCCACACGTCTGCATCGCTCGATCGGCCGCGTCGCACGCCAGCCGGTTGGCGCGATAGTTGCTCATCGCGACGAGATCAGTGACCTCCATGTGGTGTTTGCGGTCCAGCATCCAAGCCGTGTAGCGCACGAGCTGGCGCAGCATCGCCGCCTCGGTGTGCAGCTCGACCAACGGGAATTGGATCCCCTGATTGGTCGACAGCTTCGTGCCCCACGTGACCCTGCTGTTGGCGTACGCGACGGCTTCGTTGATGCAGAACTGAGCTGCGCCCAGCGACGATGCGGCCTGGCGGATCCGGTTCTCGTGCACGAAGTGCTGGGCCAACTCGAGCCCACGGTCGATCGTCCCGAACACCGCGTCCGCGCCGACGCGCACGTCGGTCAGCGACACCTCGGCGTGATCGGTGGGCATGTTGAACGTCCACCAGAAGAACTCGACCTTGAAGCCGGGCGTGTCGGTCGGGACCAGGAATGCGCTGATCCCTTTCGGGTCGCCGGGAGCGCCGCTGGTGCGGGCGAAGATGATGTCGTGCGTTGCGTGGTGCAATCCGCTGTTCCAACGCTTCATCCCGTTCAGCACCCACTCGTCGCCGTCGCGCACAGCTGTGGTCTCCATGTAGGTCGCATCGCTGCCGTGGTTCGGTTCCGTCAATCCGAATGCGAGCCGGCGGGTGCCGTCGAGGAAACCGGGCATCCACGCCTCGATCTGCTGCGGGGTGCCGAAGTCGCGCATCATCAACACCGTTGGGAAGTTGCCCACGATCGACGACTCGTTCTGTAGATCGTTGTGCAATCCGAGTCCCTTTGTCGCGAGATGTTCGCGGATGATCGCCATCTCCAGGTTGGACGCACCACGACCGCCGAACTCGTCAGGCAACGCGAGCCGCAGCCAGCCGGCTGCATCGGCGCGACGCCGCATCTCTCGCAGGAGCGCCTCCCAGTCGGCGCGCGGCACACCGCCGTTGTCGAAGTCGGTTCGCGCCCACTCGCGGCGGTGATCGAAGAAGCGGATGTTGTCGTCCTCGTACTCCAACGGCTTGATCTCACGCTCGATGAACTCGTCGAGTTGATCGAGGGTCGACTGGATGTCGTCAGGGATCGCGAAGTCCACGGGCTAGGACGTTACGAGAGCGGCTGCCCTCCGTTGCCACGGAGCCAACGCAAGCAACCCGAACGCCAGCACGAGGCCGGACCCGGCTGTGGTCCAACGAAGGCCGACCGCGTCGGCAATCTGTCCCTGGATCAACGTGCCGATCGGGAACATGATGCCGAGCACCATGAAGTTGACTGCGAGCACACGGCCGCGCATGTCGTCGGGAGCCGACTGCTGGGCGACGCTGGCGAACGAGGTGAAGGCGTAGCCGTAGCACAGACCGACCAACGTCAACATCGTTGCGGCAACCCACAGGCGAGGCGACACCGCATACGCCACGAGTCCCGGACACAACAGCCCGACTCCGCCGAACATGACGGTGGTGACGCCGAACTTCTCCGTCAGCGAGCCGAGTGTGAAGGCGGCGGTGACGGCTCCGATCCCCTGCGCAGTGACCAACACCGACGTTGCCCGCGCGTCACCGTGAAGGACATTGGTCGCGACCTGCGAGACGAACGCGATGAACGGAGAGGCGATGCCGATGGTCATGACCATGACGACCAACATTCGCCGCATCACCGGGTGGGCCACCGCGAACCGCAATCCATCCGCGAGCGCAGCGAAGATCGGCCGGCGATCACTCTCGCGGTGAGGCACCTTGACGAGACTGACAGCGACGATGACGGCGAGGAAGCTGATGGCGTTGCACCACAGTGCCGCGCCGATGCCACCCACCGATATGGCGATCGCAGCAAGCGACGGACCGATGATCCTGCCGAGGTTCCACTGGGCATTCGACAGTCCGACACCGGCGACGAGGTGCTCACGGGGAACGAGGTCGGGCAGCACCGATTGGAAGGAGGGAAAGGTGAACGCGCCAATGCAGCCTGCGACGAAGCTGAGGGCGGCTATGCCCAGCGGTGTCGCGGTGCCACCACCCACCCACACCGCCAGGATCGCTGCGACCACGCCCGACAGGGCGCTGCCCACGACGAGCAGACGACGGCGGCTCCATCGGTCCGCCATCGCCGAGCCGATCGGACCGAGCACCCCGTTGGGCAGGAATCCCGCAGCACCGACCAGCGCCGACAGCGAGGCTTTGCCGGTCGTGTGGGCGACGTAGTAGCTCAGCCCCACTGCTTCCATCCACGTGCCGATGTTGGAGAGAAGCGCCCCGGTCCACATCAACCTGAAATTTCTCGATCGAAACGGAGCGAGGGACGCCGAAGCCATTGTGTTTGCGACCTTACCGGTAGCATGGCGGTGGCGTGGCGGCTGGGACAGAGGTGCTCGCATCTGCGTTCCCTGACAACAGAGTCTGGAACCGATGCCCACCGAACTGGCTGCCCCCACACCGGACGTGCAACTACAGGCCGTCGCCGAAGACAGCACGCTGCCACTGTTTGCCGTCCCCACCGAGATCCGCCAATGGGGCGCGCGCGTTCGCGTTGCCGATCGCAATGCTGTTCGAGTGACGGCGATGCTGGTCGAGACCGCCGTGCTGTACGTCGGGTTCGTCATGCTCGGCCAGTGGATCGATCACTGGCTCGGTTGGGTCGTCGCCTGGGTCGGCCTCGTCCTGTGCATGATGCGCATCGACGCGGTCCATCACGAGGCCGTGCATCGCAGCCTCTACCGGCGGACCTGGGCCAACGATGTGATCGCCAGCATCAGCGGTGCGCTCGAAGGCTTCCACGGTCCCACCTATCGCAGCTTTCATCTCACGCATCACGCCCTGACGAGACGAGATCACGATCTCTCCGATCCCGAGGCCTTCTACGACGAGGTCTTGACGCGGCCGTTCATCATCGGTCCGTTGCGCGTGCAAGCCCGTGCCGTGTACGTCATCGGCCTCGTGATCGCTGGAGTGTCGTTCGCGCTGCAACTCATCGCCGGCGCGGTGAGCACGTTCCTCGGACGCCCACCGGCATACATCGGCGCGGCGTCGCTGGGGCGACACGTGCGCCGTTGGGGATGGCTCCCATTCGTCCTCTGGGCCGTCGTCATCTTGGGATCCGTGAAGACTGGGCACAGCAGTGAGCTCTGGCATTGGTGGCTGGTGCCGATGCTGTTGTTCCTCTCGGGGCCCTACACGTTCTTCGCCCTGCCCGAGCACTTCGCTGCTCCGCACAACAATCCGATGGTCGCCTCGACCGGCTCTGTCCGCTCCATTCCGTTCTACCGATGGCTGACCCTCGACGGGAACTTTCACCTGGCCCACCATGTGTTCCCCACCGCGTCGTGGTGGCGTCTGCCGGACGCAGACGCACAGCTTCGCAACGTCACGACACTTCGCTACCGCGGCTACGTCGCCTTTCACCGCGCAGTGTGGCGCGACCTGGCCGCTAGTAGTTCGTCTGACAATGAGGCGCTTGCGAAGTCGTGAAGAAGTTGTCGGCTCGTCGCAGCACATCTTCGTCACGAGCCTGCAGCCGACGACCGGCAGCCAGCGTCGAAGCACGCACCCCGCCTAGGAGCAGGGCGCCGAGGGTGGCATGGTCCATCGTGAGATCCGGTCGGCTCTTGACCCGCTTGCACGTGGCGCCCTCCGGCCCGCCGTCGATCACCCATCGCGCGCCGTCAGCCTCGATGACCATTCGATCGGCCGTGCTGTAGCACCGAGTCCCGAAGCACGCGGCGACATCGCGAACGTTTACCCACACGCCGTCGTTCAACCCGGTGGTCTGGAGAGCGCGAGGGTCCGTCAAGAGGAATGACAACGGGTCATCGATCGGCACCTGGCGCGACGTGATCGGGCCGACGAGGTCGACGCCCAGCACGGTGTGCCACAGCGCGGCGTGCGCATCGCCCGTTGTGGCAACCAGCTCGACGACGATCATGTTGTGCGCAGGCCTGCCGTCGTTCCACTTCTCCTGGATTCGGTAGATGGCGTACCCGTCGCGGTGAGCCAGATAAAACGACGCACCGAACTCGCCACGCGGCTTGGAGTGAACGTCGAACAGGAAGCGATGCCACGCCTCCGTGCGATCGACCTCGCCCACGTGATCGCGATGAAAACGTGACCACACGTCGGAGACGTGGGTCTTGGCGTCTTCGCCTTCGATGTACCGGACCGCGCCGGGCTTCGGCCGGAACTCGGGCCGGATCTGCGCCTGTCTCCGATCGATGGACGTCACCCTCAACTGGGTCGCAACCCCGAACCCGAACCGCTCGTAGATCCCGCCTTCGCTGGCGCCGAGCATGGCGACAGGTTCGCCGCGACGATCGATGTCGGCGAGTGTTCTCGACATCAGCTTCGTCAGCAGCCCCTGGCGGCGATGAGTGGCCGCGGTCGAGACCCATGTGAGCCCGCCCATCGGCAGTTGCGCGCCACCGGGCACGGTGACCTGCAGCGAGTAGGCACCGACGATCCCGACGATGTCCTTGCCGTCGAAGGCGAGCTCGAATCGGCTGACATCGTGGAGCACGCGGGCGCTGACGATCTGCTCGGGTGTGTACGCGAACCCGAACGCACGGGCGTCGGCGTGACACAGCGCCTCCCAATCACTATCTGTTGCGGTGCGGAAGGTGATCGACATCGGGCGAGTCTGGCCCGGCGGCTCGACTGCCGGCCAGGTAATTTCATTCGTATGACCACCTACCTCCCAGAACGAGTCGTGACCGACCTGCGTGCGTTGGCCCACCGCACGGGTGGCCCGGAGGGCAGTCGCCGCCTCGCCTGGACCCCGGAGTGGTTGGAAGCACGCGCCATCCTGAGGGAATCGCTGACCACACTCCCGGTCGAGGTGGACGAAGACGAGGCCGGCAACCTTTGGGCCGTGCTTCGTGGCGAACGCAACGACATGTTGGTCGTTGGTAGCCACCTCGACAGCGTTCCGAAAGGTGGATGGCTCGACGGTGCACTGGGAGTCATGTCGGGCCTCGAACTGCTGCGATCACTGGCGGCAGAGGGCACCCCGCCTGTCACGGTCGCTCTCGTCGACTGGGCCGACGAAGAGGGAGCGAGGTTCGGCCGCAGCCTCTTCGGTTCGGCTGCCAGCATGGGCACCCTCGACATCGACGTGCTGCGCGGTCTCAGCGACAAGGAAGGCAACAGACTTCCTGAGGTCCTCGCCGCGCACGGTGTCGAGATCGACAACCTCGATGGAGCGCGGACTCGAATGGCCGATGTCAAGGCCTACGTCGAGGTGCACATCGAGCAAGGACCAATCCTCGAGTCGATGGGTCGTGGGATCTGCACCGTGACCGGCACGAAGGGGATCGAGCGCGAGCGGTTGATCTTTCGCGGGCAGGCAGCGCACGCCGGAACAATGCCGATGGAGATGCGCCGCGACAGCTTTCGCGCCGCGTCGCGCTTCGCCCTCGAGATCGCCGACATCGCCGTACGTCACGAGGGCGTCACGACCGTCGGGTTCGCGCAGTGCTGGCCGGGTGTGGTGACCGCCGTCGCCGGGGAGACGCGCATCACCATGGATATGCGCCACATCGATGCGACCGGTCTCCAAGCGATGTTCGACGATGCCCGCGATGCCGCCGATCGCGCCGCGTCCACAGAGGGTTGCACGGTCGAGTGGGAGCACGTCTTCCGCATCCCGCCGATGCCCTTCCACCCGGTGCTGCTCGACGCAGCGCGTGAGAGCGTGCGCGAGGTCGAAGGGCACGACATCGAACTGCCGAGCGGCGCCCTGCACGACGCCAGCGAGATGGCCCGCGAAGTTCCGACGGTGATGATCTTCTCGTCGTCGACCAACGGTCTCAGCCACACCAAGGAGGAAGACACGCCCGTCGACCATCTTCACATGGCTGCCGACGCCTTCAACCGGACCTGCCGCCGGGTCATCGATCTGGTTGTCGCCGGCCAGCTCTGACTACGCCTGCGCGCGGCGGGCGTCTAATAGCGCGGTGACGGCTTTGCCGTCGGCCTTGCCTTGGCTCAGTTTCATAACGGCTCCGACCAACGCGCCCATGGCCTTGCCCTCACCCGCACAGAACTTTGCCCACGCCCCGGCGTTCTCGGCGATCACCTGATCGACCAGAGGGCCGAGTGTGTCGGCGGCCATCGCTTCGAAACCTTTTGCTGCGGCGATCGCCTCTGCGTCTCCCCCACCGTTGGCGATCAACTCGGCCACCACGATCTTGGCCTGGGTCGCGGTGAGCTTGCCGCTGACCTCCAACGTCGTCAGCTTGGCAAGATCTGTCGCGGGTACCGACGGCGAGTCCGCCCATGCCTCTTTCACGTGGACGAGTGCGCGAGAGACATCGCCACCCGCCGCGCCGACCTCCAGGACGTATTCGTCCTGCCCTCGGTCGACGACCACCATCGCTGCTTCGCTGTCCGCCGCCACACCTGTCGCGTCAGCCAGTCGGGCGCGCCTTGCCGCCGGAAGCATGGGCAGCGCGCTGCGGACCGCGGAGATCCACTCCTGCGACGGATCCACCGGCACGAGATCCGGTTCGAGGAAGTACCTGTAGTCGTCGGCGTCTTCCTTGGTGCGCAAGGTGTGGGTGCGGCCGTCGGTCTCGTTCCAGTGTCGTGTCTCCTGGCGAACCTGATCACCGGACCCCAACAGATCGATCTGACGACGAGCTTCGTATTCGATGGCCCGCCCGATCGAGCGCACGCTGTTGACGTTCTTGATCTCACATCGCGTACCGAACGGAGTGCCAGGTTTGTGCACGCTGACGTTTGCGTCGACTCGCATGCTGCCCTCTTCCATCTTGGCGTCGGATGCCTCGACGGCGAGAAGGACGCCGCGGAGTTCTGTGACGTACTGGCGGGCTTGTTCGGCAGTTCGGATGTCCGGCCGGCTGACGATCTCGACCAGCGGCACGCCGGCGCGGTTGAAGTCGATCAACGAATAGTCGCTGCCGTGGATGCGCCCACCGGCGCCACCAGAATGAGTGCTCTTGCCAGTGTCTTCTTCGAGGTGGGCGCGTTCGATGCCGATGCAGGTGCCGTCAGGCAGGGCCAGGAGACCATCGACGTTCAGCGGCTGGTCGTACTGGCTGATCTGATACCCCTTCGGCATGTCGGGGTAGAAGTAGTTCTTGCGGTGGAAGGTGCATTGCTGGATCGAGCAGTTCAGTGCCAGACCGATGCGCATGGCCAACTCGACCGCGTGCCGGTTCAACACGGGGAGCGCACCCGGCAGGCCGAGCGTCACCGGATCGATGTTGGTGTTGGGCTCGTCGCCGAAACGGTTCGGGCTCGCCGAGAACAGCTTCGTGGCGGTGGCCAGTTCGACATGCACCTCGAGACCGACGACCAGTTGCCAGTCGCCCGGAAGACCGTCGAGCGCGCTCACGGCTGAACCTTCGCGGACACGGCTCGCTCGAGCGCTGCGGCGGCCCGGAACATTTGCGGCTCGCACAACGTGCCGGCAAGGACCTGCACGCCGACAGGCAAATCGTCGGCTCCGGTTCCGAACGGCACGCTCATTCCCGGATGGCCCGAGAGATTCGCCGGGATCGTGTAGACGTCGCACAGGTACATCGCCAACGGGTTGTCGCCCTTTGCACCGAACGGAAAGGCGACGCTGGGCGACGCCGGCGTCAGCAAGACGTCGGCGTGCTGGTACGCCCGTTCGAACTCGTCGTGGATCAGCCGGCGGACCTTCAACGCCTTGCCGTAGTACGCGTCGTAGTAGCCAGCGCTGAGTGCGTAGGTGCCCAACATGATCCGGCGCTTGACCTCGTCGCCGAAGCCGGCGGCGCGGGTGAGGCCGTACATCGCGTTGGTGTCGGGGGCTTCGACCCGCAACCCGTATCGCACACCGTCGTACCGGGCGAGGTTGCTGCTGGCCTCGGCCGGAGCGATGAGGTAGTAGGCGGTCAGCCCGAAGGTGAATGCGGGGACCTCGACGTCGACGATCGTTGCCCCGGCTGCGCGCATTGCGTCGAACGCCTGCTCGGTGCGCTCCATCACATCGAGGTCGGCTCCCTCGGGGAGGTCGGTGATCCGCCCGACGCGCATGCCCTCGACACCTTGGTCGAGGACATCGACAAGCGAAGGGTGGGCCAGTGGGATCGATGTGGAGTCCATCGGGTCGTGGCCGCCGATCACGTCGAGCAGCAGCGCTGCATCTTTGACGCTGGTGGTCAATGGCCCGATCTGGTCGAGGCTGCTCGCAAACGCGACCAGCCCGTACCGGCTGACGTAGCCGTACGTCGGCTTGACCCCGACCACTCCGCACAGCGCTGCCGGCTGGCGGATCGATCCGCCGGTGTCGCTACCGAGGCCGACCGACGCGAAGCCGGCAGACACAGCAGCAGCGCTGCCACCGCTGCTGCCGCCTGGCACCCGTGAAGTGTCGTGAGGGTTGCGTGTCGGACCGAATGCAGAGTTCTCCGTGCTCGAGCCCATGGCGAACTCGTCGAGGTTGGTCTTGCCGATGATGACGGCGCCGGCTGCGGCGAGCTTGGTGACGACAGTCGCGTCGTATGGAGGCTTCCAACCGGCGAGGATCTTCGACGAGCAGGTGGTCGGCACTCCGTGAGTGCACATGTTGTCCTTCAAGGCGATCGGCACGCCGGCGAGCGGGCCGGGATCGTCGCCGGCGGCGACCATCGCGTCGATCGCGTCCGATCTGGCGCGAGCCTCGTCGCTCATCACCAGGTTGAAGGCGTGGATCTCCGGCTCGCGCGCGGCAATCCTGGTGAGGTGCTGCTCGACCACGTCGGCAGCCTTCAGCGAGCCGTCACGCACGCCAGCGGCAATCTCGATGGCGCCGGCCATCAGAGATCGAGGCCGATGATCGGCGGCACCCGAAATCGTCCGTGCTCCGCCGCAGGCGCGGCCGCGAGCACCTCGTCGCGATCGAGCCCCTGGGCGACCACATCATCGCGAAACACGTTCTCGAGCGGGTACGGCTGAGCCATCGGTGCCACATCGTCGAGCTGCAATGCGTCGATGTCGGCGAAGTGCTCGAGCATGCCGGAGAGCTGGGCGGTGGTGCGTTCGATCTCTTCCGGAGTGAGCGCGAGCCGGGCCAATCGGGCCACCTTCTCGACCACCGCTGCGGAAATGCGCTCGGACACAGCCTTCGATGCTAGAGGGCAGGAGTGAAGCTCAGGCGGTAGGCGAACGAGTACTTGCCGGGCCGCAGGCGATACTGCGGCAGCACGTCGGGCCCGCAGCTGGCGGTACCGAGGCCGCGGTGGGCGACGTCGAGGTGGATGACCAACTCGTTGCGTGGCCAGAGGTCTGCCTGGTTGGCGCAGGCGTACAGGTCCTCGGCTCGATAGTTGGTGGCCGAGACGTGCATCGCCGCCGGTTGCAGGACGTCGACTCGCAGCCCGTCACCCGCGATGGGATCTGTGCACTCCAACCACCTCGTCTCGGTGCGCAGGCCGAACTCCTGGGGGACCAGGTACGGAGGGATGTCGGGAAGGCCGTTCCACACACCCAGCATCGCCGACGCGTTGCGATCCGGGTAGTTCTCGTGCGGGCCGCGCCCGAACCAACGCAGGTCGCGGAACCGGCCAGGCACTGAGAACCGCACCCCGACCCGCGGCAGATCGGCGAGTGAGGCGGGAACGTGAACCCGATGGCGATACTCCACGGCAAGGCCGTCGTCCGAGACCACTCGATCGAATTGGTGATCCACCAACTGGTCGGCAGGCGTGTCGGCGATGCCGGCATCCTGCCAACGCAGCAGGGCCTGACCACGGAGCCGAACCCGTTCCGACTGCGGGGGCATCAGCTTGAACCCGTCGTTGTCCGTCGGCGCTCGCCACACTGCGGGCTCGACCGGGAG
>JANMMQ010000357.1:0-15198 GCA_031373465.1 Ilumatobacteraceae bacterium
CGAAGGGTTCGCCACAGCCGTTGCCGACGGGCTGGGCATGCCGGTGCTGCCCGAGGCCTCGGTCCCCGCGCGGTCGCCGATCACCGACCTGCCGACGTCTCCGGCGCTGAGCATCATCGGGAACTCGCCCATGACCTTCAACGGTCGCAAGTTGGGGATTCTGGTCACCGACGGCACGGATGCCAGGCTCCTGGCCGGTCTGACCGCCGCGGCCGAAGCGGAGGGCGCGGTCGTCGAGCTGATCGCACCGAAGATCGGAGGGATCGTGGCCAGCGACAAGGCGCATTACACGGTCCACCAGAAGATCGACGGCGGACCCTCAGTCCTGTACGACGCGGTAGCAGTCATCCCGTCTGCCGCCGGGGCAGCGATGCTCGCATCCCACGGACCGGCCAAGGACTTCGTCAACGACGCCCATGTTCACTGCAAGTTCGTCGGCTACAACACGGCCGCGCAAGCGCTGTTCCAAGCGGCCGGCTTGGGTGAGCTTGTGGATGGCGGATACGTCGCGCTGGACGCAAGGAAGACGACCGCCACCAACTTCATCAAGACGTGCAGGCAGTTGCGCTTCTGGGATCGGGAGCCGACGGTCGACGCCGTGTGATGCCGTCAACCGAATGCTTCGGTCACGGCCATGTCGTGCAACTTGCGAAGAACCTCGAGCTGTTCGTTCGCTTCCTCCGCCAGCCTCGCTAGGGCGTCGCGGTCGAGACGTTTGTCGACCCCGGCGAGCAGCAGCAGCGACTCCCAGAGTCGCAGCTTCGTCATCACCCCGCCCGACAGCGCCTCGAGTTCGATGACCCTGCTCAGCGGTGAGTAGTGGATGAGGCGTCCGTTGAGCTTGAGACGACCGAGCGTCGCGCCGAGGACAGCTATTCCGCGACGGGCGTTGCTGGTTCGCACGTAGAACTGGCGACAGATGTGGCGTAGCGCATCGCGGTCGGAGCGAATGTCGGTGGTCAGTCGCTGCAGCTCGGGTGCGTAGACCGTGCCCCGATTGGTCTGCCAACACCGCCGGCCCAACCGCAGACCACCAGCGGCCGCGGCCTCGTGATCGCGCAGATAGATGCGCACCAGGTCGGCCTGATCAGCGCCGGTTGTCGCTCGCGAGTGGGAGACCACGCTTGTCATCGCGGGCGCACCTCCACCTTGCCGTCCGCGACGCGGACGTCGTACGACGGTTCTGGGATGGCTGCCGGGCCGTGCACGACGGATCCATCTCGAAGGCTGAACACGCTCTGGTGCCACGGGCATCTGACACACGGTTCCGCGGTGCTCGACTCGAAGAACTCACCCTCGTTGAGAGGACCACCGGCATGCGTGCATCTATTGCTGAGCGCGTATCGGTTGCCGCCCGATTTGTACAGCAGCGTGGGCACGTCATTGACATCGACGATATGTGGCTTGCCCTCCACCAGCTCGTCGTCGGTGATCGCTGTGATCCAATCCTTCGAGGGATCCTCCATCAGCGTCTTGTTGACGCCGATGCCACGAACGAGGGTGAGGTGCCCACCCAGATACCCTCCGAGCGACATCGTCCCCATGCCCAGCAGACCGAGTGCGGTTGCCGAGATCCGTCTGCCCTGCCGCCTTGCGGAGATCGACTTGGCGTAAAAAGCAAGGCCCACCACGTTTGCAGCCGCGTGAACAACTCCGATCCGGCGTCCGGGCCCGTATGTGTCGGACCAGTCGGCGAAGCCTGCCGCAGCCGTCGGCACAGTCGACAACACGCCGACAGTGGCCAAAAGATTGGCTGCCGGCTGGGCACGCCGGCCGCCGACGAGATCGAGAAGTGTGGCGCTGGTGAACGATCCGATCGGGATGTCGGTGAGCATCGGGTGCAGTGGGTGGCCGAGCCAGGTGCCGCTGAGCAGATCCTTGAGACGTCCGGCGGGAACCAGCTTCTTGACAGCGGCGCCCAACGGCTCGGCGATGCGGTCGAGACCTTCGATCCTTTCGATGCGGATCGCGAGGTTGTGCATGCTCATAGGAACCTCCCGGCGTTCTCCGTACCCGAGGACGCGTCCGCCTAAACCACCTGGCGGCTACCTGCCCTTCAGGAAGCGTGATGGGCGGCGATCTGAGAGTGAGTGATCGTGGCGCCGGCAGCGCCCGAGAAACGATGAGTTCAATATGCGGTTTGTCGTGGAGTGGTCGAGTGCGTTGTCGAGGACAAGAGCACCGAGGGATCCTGCCGGCTCCTTCACCAGCACACCTCCGGCGAGGCCGCACCAGTCGGAACCTCGCCATCGTCGGCTTCGACATGTGCTCAGCTGGCGAGGCGTTCGAAAGGTCTCACGACGCGGGGTCGACGGGCTCATCGGTCCAGAACGGCCGAAGTTCGAGCCGTCCGAACCGGGACATCGGGTGTTCAGCGGCGATCGCGATCGCCTCGTCGAGATCCTCGCATTCGAGGATGTCGAAGCCTGCGATCCACTCCCGTGTCTCGGCGAACGGCCCGTCGGTCACGAGGAGCTTGCCGTCGCGGCGGCGTCTGCCACCGAGTACGGTTCTGCTTGCATGGGTGCCTTGGTCGGGATGGGTATTTTGTTGATGCTCGTCGGCTTCGCTCTCGTTGCACCCAGAGGTGCAGGCTCCGGATCGGTCTCCCATCGGAACATCCGAATCGCACCCACGGCGATCAGTACTACCCGCGGCTACGGGCACGAACCATCGAAGCGGGCACGGATCGGCATCAGGTTGGTCGGCCTGGCGATGTTGGTCGGCGGCCTGCTGATGATCGCCCTCGCCTCAAAGTAGGTCCAGGAAGTCGTTGATCGAAATTCCCGCTGTCGTTCGTAACAAGGCCATCGCCGTCGGTGCTCAGCGCTGGCTGGACGACTTGGGCCTTCTCATCGACAACATCGAACGCGACTGGGACCTTCGGATCGGTCGGGTGTTTCCTGACGCGTCGGAGGCCCTCGTCGCCGAGGCCACGTTGCACGACGGTTCGGGCGTGGTGCTCAAGTTGATCGTGCCTCGCGACAGCGACGCGGCCAGGCACGAGATCACGGTGTTGCAGTTGGCGAACGGTGAAGGATGCGCCCAGCTCCTCAGGTCCGACGAAGCACGAGGAGCGTTGCTCCTGGAGCGCCTCGGCCCATCGCTCCACGATCTCGGGCTTCCGCTTGCGCAGCGCCTGGAGATACTGGTCGAGGCTGCGGCGAAGGTCTGGCGGTGGGCAGCCGGCGCCGACCTCCCGACCGGCGCCGAGAAGGGTCGCTGGCTGGGCGAGTTCATCACCAAGATGTCGGAAGCGCTCGATCATCCGTGCTCGGAACGCGCCGTCGAGCATGCTCTCGCATGCGCGGCAAGGCGCATCGATGCCCACGATGATGAGCGGTCCGTGCTGGTCCACGGCGACGTCCACGAATGGAACGCGCTGCAAGCCGCAGATGGCTACAAGCTCGTCGATCCCGATGGCTTGCTCGCTGAGGCGGAGTACGACCTCGGCGTTCTGATGCGCGAGGACCCTGTTGATCTGCTCTGCGGCGATCCCTTCGGGCGGGCACGTTGGCTGGCGGTTCGTTCCGGGCTCGATGCCACGGCGATATGGGAGTGGGGCGTCGCCGAACGCGTCTCGACCGGATTGTTGTGCACAAAAGTCGACCTGCAACCTGTCGGGCGCCAAATGCTTGCCGCCGCCGACTTCGTTGCGGCGTCGAGTCATCGGTCGACGGTTGACTGATCAAATGGCCCGGCTGTTCGTCGCGGTGTGGCCACCGGAGGAAGTGGTTGCAGAACTGACATTCCTGCGTCGCAAGGACCAGCGCGGCGTGCGCTTCGTCCGCCCTGAGGATTGGCACATCACCTTGCGCTTCTTTGGCGAAGGCGATCCTCACGAAGTGACCGACGCGCTCGCGGGTATCAACCTGCCCCCGGCCCGAGCACACCTCGGACCGGCGGTCGACGTCATCTCCGAACGAGCTCTCGTCATTCCCGTCGCTGGACTGGAGGCACTAGCCGAAACCGTGAAGCAGCACACGAGCCGGATTGGCCAGCCCGACCGCAAGCGATTCGTCGGCCACCTCACAGTGGCGCGCGTGAAGCCGCGTTTCCCGATGCCTGCGACGCTCGGCGCACTCGTGAGCGCAGAGTTCGACGTCGACGAGGTCGCGCTCGTTCAGAGCAGGCTGCATCCTCAGGGCGCTCGATACGAGACGATCGAGACCTGGTCGGTCGAGTAGGCGCGCGGCGCCGTTGGGCGGGTGGCCGACCTGGACGTACGCTGCGTCGATGACAAACGATTCGTCCGACCAGCACCCAGAGCCCGTTGTTGTGGCGACGTATCCCGATCGCGGCGAGGCCGAGGTGACCAGAGCCCACCTCGTCTCGATGGGTGTCGAGGCGTTGATCGTCGACGAAGTAGGGGGCGGCATGCTGCCGGTCGAGGGCGAGTCCGGTGTCAGTGTGCTCGTCCCAGCGAAGGACGCCGAAGCGGCCCGACGGGTGCTCGGATTCGACGACCAGAGCTGACGGGCGACCTAGCCTTCGGCCGTCATCGGTGATGGGCCGGTATGCAAGCGTGGTCGGTCGCATGGGCGTGAACGTCGGACTGTGGTTGAGGAAATGATCACGAGGCGGGGACGACCAGGCAGCAGGACACTCGGCGCGATCGCAGTTGCCATAACGATCACCGTGTTCTCGTTCGCATCGACGTTGGTGAAGCGCGCCGATACACCGGCGGAGCTCGTCGCGTTTTGGCGGATGGTGATCACATCACTGGTCTGGAACGCGATCTCGATGCTGTCCGGGAAGCGGCCGAGCTGGCGAAACATCCGTCGGGCCGCACTGCCGGGCGTTTTCTTCGGCCTCGACATCGCGCTCTTCTATCTTGGCGCGACCCACAACAGCGTCGCCAATGCCGAGATGATCAGCGCGATGACGCCGTTCATCGTTGTTCCGCTCGGCGCAAAGTTCTTCGGCGAGCAGTTGAACTCGCGCGCGCTCGGATTTGCCGTGTTGGCCATCGGTGGCGTGGCGATCGTGCTCTTCGCCGCACCCGCAAACGGCGACGCCTCGGTTCGCGGCAGCATCTTCGGAGTGCTCGCGCTTGGGTGTTGGGCCGGCTACATCGCCGGCACGCGACGCGTTCGGGGGGCGATGGACGTCGCCGGCTACATGGCCGCGATGACTCCGGTGGCGACGATCGCGGTGCTACCGCTCGCTCTACTCCATGGCGACATGCTCTCGATCACGGCTCATGGATGGTGGTACACGGTGATGCTCACCTTGATGACCGGCGTGCTCGCTCATGGGTTGATGGTTTTCGCGCAGAGCACGATCCCGATCGGCACCATCGGCATTGCTCAGATCGCCCAGCCCGCGCTCGCCGCGCTGTGGTCCTTCCTACTGCTCGGCGAGACGTTGCGCGGATGGCAGGTGCTCGGGATGGCCATTGTGCTCGTCGGGTTGCTCGGGTTCGTGCTGTTGAACCAACGCAGGACCTTCCAGACCGGCACGCTGGCGGAACCAGTCTCCGCGACAGAGGACTTCACCGCCACAGCGTGAGCCACGGTCGACGAGCTGAATTTGGATTGCATCTTGACAACGGCATCGCTACCGGGGGACTTTCGTCTCTAGTGATGGGGCGAATCCTTGTCGATACTGTCTACACGGACGCCAACGAGAGAATCGCCGCGATCGCCGGGTGCCGACGAACCACCTGTGGCGGATTTGCACGACACGCTGAAAGGCTCGCGCCACCCTCGAATCGAATAGTGGCGCGTTGACATGACGATGTTGGACAACGAGAGTACTGCAAGGGCATCGCCGAGGTGCTCGCCGTCATGCCAGAACGCGTGATTCGATACCGCGTTCCTGGTCTCACGGTCAGCTATTGCAACGCTGCCTGGGCAGCTGGTCACGGTCTCGTACCGGACGATTTGATCGGTCACCAGCTCGGGGAGTTTCTGTCCGTAGAGGAGCTTGAGGGCCTGGAATCCCAGCTCGCCCTCCTGGGCCCGTCCAATCCTGTTCTCGCTGACGACGTCGCCCGGTCTGCTCCGCACGCTCCGGGGCAGTGGGTCGAGTGGGTCGATCGGTATCTTCCGGGCGCCGATGGCGCAGAGGTCCTTGCCGTGGGCCGCAATGTCACCGGCCGTCACTTTGCGGAGTTGAACCTGGCGGCCAGCGAGGCCCGGTTCCGCAGCCTCGCCGACAAGTCTGCCGATGTCGTGTAGCGGTTCGTCATCGACCCGCACCCGCGCTTCGACTACATGAGCCCGTCGGTCGAGCGCATCCTCGGATATCGGCGTCGCTGTTCCTCGACGATTTCACCCAGTTCCTGGGCGTCCTTGATGACGAGAACAGGGCCGCGATCGAGCGGGCCTTCCACGGCGAGCCGCTGCCCGAGCGCTGCGATTTTCGCTATCGCCACGCTAATGACTCGATCGTGATCGGCGAGATGCAGACCACTCCCATTCGCGGCGGCCTGCAGGGCGTCAGCCGCGACGTGACCGAGTTGCGCCAACTGCAGGAGAAGCTGACGACTCTCGCGTTGCGTGACGCTCTGACCGGACTGGCCAATAGGCGACTGTTCAACGAGTTGCTGGATGTGGAGCTGGCACGTTCGCAGCGAAAAACGGCCTGCTGCTCGCTGTCGCCTACCTCGACCTCGACGGCTTCAAGATCATCAACGACACGTACGGCCACGATGCCGGTGACATCGTGCTGTGTGAGACGGCTCGCAGGCTGTCGTCGATCGTGCGCGGCGCCGATGTCGTAGCACGGTTCGGCGGCGACGAGTTCGTGATCGTCTACGAGCCGACCGGCTTGGGCACCGACAACCTCGTCGCCCGCGTGCAGCGCGCCTTGTCCGTTCCCATCGACATCGCCCACGGCATCGCCGTCAGCTGCCCGGCAAGTATCGGCGTGTCAGACACCCTCGCTTCTGGACACGACGCTTCCGCGCTGCTGGCAGCAGCTGACGATGCCATGTACAAATCGAAGCGAGCGCGTCAGCGCGATCGAGATGCCGGCGTTCCGTGGCAGGAGCAGCCCGCGTTTCGGTGAGGTACTCCTGCGACTCGCAGCGGTCGTAGCACCAATGTCCAATGTGTTCGGTACGGGGGCGGACGGGATACTGGTGTCGCGATCGTACGGACTGGAGGACTCCTATGAAGTTCCTGCGCGTGATGCTACTGATGACCTTCTTGACGACGGCATTCGCCCCCGCCGCACAGGCGGCCGCTCCCGTGGGCTCGCTCAAGCAGTACCGGGTGCCCACCGCCAACAGCAAACCGAGGTACATCACCAACGGAGTCGACGGCAACCAATGGTTCACGGAAAGCTCGGAGTTCCTGCCCCCGGCGATCGGCCGCATCACACCGGCCGGCGCCATCACGGAGTTCGCCATCACCTGCAACTTCTGCATTCTCAACGACATCATCCAGGGGCCCGACGGCATCTTGTACTTCACGTCGAACGACCCGATTCTGGGCCGGATCACGACGGCCGGCGCTCAGTTGACCAGCATTCCGATGCCCGACTTCGATGTCTTGGCCGGCAACCTCGATGTGCACGGAAACGAGATGTGGATCACCGACTTCAACAACAACAGCGTGTGGCGATACAACATCGTCACGAGCGTGTTCACCCAGTTCGTTCCGCCAACGCCGGCGGCGACACCCGCCGACGTGGTCGTCGATGCAGCGGGCACCGTCTGGTTCACCGAATCGGGGGCCGGCCAGATCGGGCGGCTCAATCCGGCGACAGGCATAATCACCGAGACCGCCACGGGGGTCTTCCCTCAAGGTATCGCAATCGCCACCGATGGCCAGATCTGGTTCACCTCGCGCTTCTCGCCCCAGGCCGTTGGCCGTCTCAACCCAGCGACCAATGTCGTGACGGTGTTCCCGGTCACGAACGTCGGTCCGCAATCCATCGCGGCTGCGCCTGACGGCTCGCTGTGGTTCACGCAGACCACGGCAGGCAACATTGCCAAGATCGGCAGCGACGGTGTCATCGCCGAAGCCAAAGCGGTGAAGGGCAGTGAGCCGTTCGGGATCACGGTCGACTCGGCCGGCAACCCGTGGTACACGATGATGGCGGCCAACAAGATCGCCGAGTTCCAACTGCGGTAGCAGGTAGCGCACGGCCTCACAGCTATCTTCCCGTTGGCGCGGCGCACTCGCCGCACTTGCTCGGAACGGAAAACGGGATGCGCCCTGGCGCCTTGGGATGGGATCGGTCGGACGTCGTTGATCGGGCTGACGAGTTTGCCTGGATCCGACGACGCCGAGGTCTGGGTGAAACTCGAGGCGGCCAACCCAACGGGGTCGTACAAGGACAGGGTGGCGCTGGCAATGATCGAGGCCGCTGAACGTTGCGGCACGCTGACACCCGGTCAGGTGGTGGTGGAGTACACCGGGGCTCCACCGGAAGCTCGCTTGCCTTTGTCTGCGCGGTAAAGGGCTATCCGCTCCGCCTCGTCACGTCGAACGCGTTCGCCGCTGAGAAACTCCGGACGATGGCCGCGTTCGGCGCGACGCTGGACATCATTGACAGCCCGAGTGGCATCCATCCCGGTCTGATTCCAGCTACGCGCGAGCGGGCTCGTGAGATTGTCGACTCCGAGGGCGCTTTTGCCACCGACCAGTTCAACAACCGCGACGCGCTCGACGGATATCGAGCCATCGGCGAGGAGATTCTCGATCAGCTTGCCGATCGCATCGACGCTGCGTGCATGTACGTCGGCGTTGGGCCTGTTTCGTCGGGACCACCGAAGCGTTGCGGATTCGTTGGTTCGAGATGATGCGTGTCGTGGTGGAACCGTCGGAGTCGGCGGTCGTCTCCGGCGGCCCAGCCGGAACGCACCGCATCGAAGGCGGCGGCGTGGGTTCATCCCACCACACCTGACGCCCGACACCTATGACCGCACCGATGCAGTCTCCACTGCGGACGCGTTCGCCATGGCCACGCACCGCGGCCAAAAGCCGAGGGAGTCTGGACCGGACCTTCGGGTGGGGCAAACATCGTCGCGGCGCTGCGCCTGGCTCGCGAGCTCGGGCACGGGCACCGAGTGATAACCGTCCAACCCGACTCAGGGATGAAGTACCTCTCGGGAGACCTCTCCGTCTCGGCGACCCCCTTGACTTGAACGACTCAGTGTCAGCACCACGAGTGTCACGAAGAAGCCTGAGAGCGCCGTCCATTTCATGGCTGTCATCACCCACGTGATCGATGTCAGGGTCTCTACGTCTGCGAGGCCGGACGTGTTGATCAGCCGCGTGAGCGATTGTCGGAACAACAAGGTTTCGATGACGTCGGCAAGAGCACCGATGACCAATAGAGCCAGCGCGATGACAACCAGGCGCCGGTCATGACGGGAGCTGACCCCAGTTCCCCCGCCTCGACGCGCCAGAGCGACGCCAGCGATCAACAGAACTCCGAACACGACATATCCCGGCACATACCGCAGTAGGTCTCGAGTGGTGGCTTGCCTCAACAACGACCACAGAGCTGCGTGGTCCTTCAGCCATTTCTGGTTCCTCGACTGAGCCGCGCCGTAACCCGACGGTAGATCGCTGAGCCACAGAAGGATTCCAGTCCAAGCAAGCGTCAATAGCACAACGCCGCTTGCGGCCACGCCGCGCACCCACGCCTTCGACGACGCGACATTCATCGTCCAACGGGGCATCGCGGTTCCTGTCACCGACGTTCAGGGGTGCAAGTAGAAGACCTTGCTGAGAATCTTCCACTGGTCATCGATCTTGACGAGATTGAAGAAATCGGTGAAGCGGTGACCCGTCCAGTTGTCGACATCCAGCCGCACGCTGGCTGCGGTGCCGACCACGTCGATGCTGGTGAACCGGGTCTCGATGTCCGTTGCAGGTCCGTTGCCGTCATTCCAGTCGTAGAGCCCCTGAATCGGTCCGACGAACAGATCGGGGCCGACGTAGCCACAGATCGTGGCGTCGTCATGGAACGCTGGCTTCATCGCCTCGCCCTTGCCGGTTCGCGCACCGTCGATGTAGGCCTGCATCACGTGAGTGATCTCATCGACATCGTTCACGTAGGTGGTGGTCGTGGTCTCGGACATTGTTCCCCTCGCTCTACTCGTACGGAAGGCTTGGATCGTGTGTCGTCAGCGGGATCGGAGCTGAGGCAGCCAGCAATCGCAGCTCCAGGAGCGTAGTTCAGTTCGCGCGGCGGCTGAGAAAGACGAGCTCACGCCCGGGCCTGTCGGGAGCGTCACGAGTCTCTGTCAGCTCGTACCCTTCTCGAACCAACGAGTCCTCGATCTCAGACCGATCGCGGAAGCGCAGGGTGGACGTCGACTCGAGCACGAGGTCGTCGTGTCGGAACGCCGTCATCGAACGGAAGGTGACGAGGGGCTCGTCCACGGTGGTGACCTCCTCCCATGACTCCACCAGGCCAACCCCTGGCACATCGACCACTGTCCGGGTCAGCTCTGGCGTCCATTGCTCCCACGCCCGACGCGCTGGATCGCGTGTCTCGAACACGAGCATGCCCCGTGGTCGAAGCGCGTCCCTGATCCCGCGCAGCGTGGCGGCCCAGTCGTCGTCGGTCAGGAACACCTGCGCGACATTCGCAGTCATGAACGCAGCGTCGACGCTGAGCGCGGGCAGCGTCGTGGCGTCGCCGAGCAGCCAGTCCACGGCATGGGCACCCGGCTTGGCGCGCGCGACATCGAGCGATGCTCCGGCAGGATCAACAGCCGTGACGTGCACGTCTTGTCGGGTGAGCATGCAGGCGAAGGTTCCTGTGCCGCACCCGACGTCGAGCACCGAAGTTGCGCCGAACTCGTGGACCATGTCGACGTACACGTCCAGATCACTACGGTCCGGGTCGAGCGGGTCGTAGACCTGAGCGAGCCGCGGGTCGTCGAAGATGGCGTCGGGCACCCGGCGATTCTGACGTTGCTCGCCACCGCAATTCCGGTCGGAGCGAACCGCGTCGTCCGATGTCGGCCTTGGCCGCGAGCACGATCGCAGCCAGTTGTCTGCGTACTTTTGCCGGTAGGAGCGGTCAGGGCGATGGTTGCGCAGATCGACGCCGTGATCGACTGCCGCTTTCAACGCCATGAGAACCGAGACCCAACCCGCCTCGACATCGATCACATCTTCCGCAGCGACACCCTCATCTGTGAGGACGAGCTCGGTCCAACCGTCGCCGTCGGGCTCCAAGGTGAACGTGGTGACGGTGCCGCCGTAGTACTCGATCTGGTATCGGAGATCCGTGACGGCGTCGAGTACCCGGCCGCGCCACGTCTCGCCTCCTGGGAACACGAAGTCGCGGCACGACGCTACATCTCGACGCGACACACCGACAGGGCCCCGCGCGCCAGCTACGACTGCGCCGAAATTCCATCTGCTGTATGGGCGCGGACCCTTCGACGGCGCGCCTCATGCGGCGTTGCGTTTGGGTGGGCCGGTGGTCATGATCTGTCCGTCGGGTAGCTGGATGGTCAGCGTGCGATCGGGTGTAAGTGTCAGGATCCAGCCGTCCTTGTGGACGTTCTGGTGGTGCCGCTCGCACATTGGCAACAGGTTGCACAAGTCGGTGCGCCCGTCGTGGCGCCACCAGATGACGTGGTGCAATTTCGTCCGCGAGTAGCGGACGTGGCAGCCGGGGATCGCGCACGTCGCATACAGCGCACCAAGAGCGCGGCGCTGGGCCCGGTTGGCAACCCGCGTCGTGCGACCCAAGTTGAGTTCGCCGGGGGCGTCGATGACGACACCGTTGCGGATCACCACCGTGAAGGTGTTGGCATTCTTGGCCAAGTCGGCGAGGACCCGGTCGGGCAACTCGACCGGGAGCCCCCAATCGATCACCGGTCGACCGTCGGGGTGTGGGTGGGTGTGATCGACGACGACGACGATCTCTGGTCGACCCAGTCGAGCCCCGTTGCCGTTGAGCAGCGCCAGGAGAGCGTGAGCGCGCAGGAACGACTGCTTCTCGAGCAGATCGGTCGGGCAGTTGGCCGGTTGGGTGTCGTGGAACAGGGCTTGGACTTTGGCGTCCAGCCGGTTCTCCAAGCGGACCATCGTCTCTGGGTCCCAGGTTGCTGACCAGCGTCCCATCCCGGTGTCGCGGTCGATCCACGAGTTGAATCTGACCGCTCGCCGCTGCCGCTCCAACCTGTCCAACCCGTCACTGTCCGCTTCGAGGCGTCGCGCCTCGGCGCGCACAGTCCGTGCGAACTCGTCCGCGGTCACGTTCTCAGCAACCAACACCAAGGAACCAGCGACATCGACCAGCAGCTGGCGCGTCGCCGGTTCGAGCTCCCGCAACACTCGGCCGAGCACGTCAACATGGACGCCCGACACCCGTCCGGCGTCCAGTGACGCCTCGAACTCGGGAACTAACTGAACCGTCTCGGCGCGATGCAAGATCTGTTCGCCATGGCGCAAACTGGTCCGACCGGCCTCGGCCAGCGACTTTTCCGGGAACGACGAGACCTCAGCCACCATCCGGGCCAACATCACTTCACGGCCATCGACCCATGATTTCAACCGGCGCAACTCGCCAACAGCAGCCTGCAGCACAGTCCAATCAGCACAGCCGGCATCGACCGCTGCCACCCGCCCCACGAGTTCTTGGACCTCGCTGACCTTCATCCACCAATTGTCGCAAAGGGGTGCTACACAGAAGAGCGACTGCCCGCGCCACCCAAGCCGTCGGGTCGAAGGTGTGGCTCGGGCACGTCGATGCTCATTGCGTCACGTTAGACAGACGACTACTCAGGCAGTCCGCCGAAGATCACCAGGTCGAGCTCGGCGAGGATCTCGCTCGCGGCGATCATGTCGAGTTGCACGATCTTGCCATTCTCCGCGGTGACGTCCCAGACAACCTTCGGCTGTCCGCCTGGAGCCCACACGATGCCGACGGTTCCGTCGATCAGCGCAGGCTGAGCCGCGAGCGCACGACCCGAGAACACGGCAGCGACAGCTTCTGCGCCACGGACTTCTGCAGGTGAGCCCATCTGCACACCGGTGGCGTCTGCCCGCAGCACGACTGCAGGATCGAGCAGGGCGACAAGAGCCTCGAAGTTGCCGCTGCGCGACGCAGCGAGGAAGGCGCCGACCACGGCACGCTGGCGGGTCACATCCGCGTTCGGAACGAGAGCCGATCCGCGCACGCGACGCCGCGCCCGACTGGCGAGTTGCTTGGCGGCGTTGGGGGAGCGCCCGAGGATCGTCGCGATCTCTTCGAAGGGAACCGCGAACATGTCGTGGAGCACGAACGCCAGTCGCTCAGCAGGTGCCAACACGCCGAGCACCACGAGCAGCGCGGGACCGAGGGACTCTGCAAGGAGTGCCTCGTATTCGGGGTCATCTCCGTTGGCAGGGGCTGCGATCGTTTCGGTCGTTTCGACCACGTCGAATGTTTCGCTCCGTTCTCGTCGCGAGGCGCGTGAGCGCAACATGTCGAGCGAGACCCTGGCGACGACGGTCGTCAACCATCCACCGAGATTGTCGATGCCGCTCGGGTCGGAACGGCTGAGACGCAGCCACGCCTCTTGCACTGCGTCATCGGCGTCGGTCACCGAGCCGAGCATCCTGATAGCAACAGAACGCAGATGGGGGCGTTGCTCCTCGAATCGCTCGGCAATCCAGTCGTGTTCGTCCGTTGTCACCGTCTTCTCACCCTTCCTGTCACCCTTCCTGTCACCTTTTTCTGTCGCAGTCCGTCATAGCACTGACGATTCACACACCGTCGACGTAACACATGCACACAGGACCAACCTGCAAGGAGCTCGACATGACATCAGGAATGAAGACGATCATCTGCCCGGTCACGGACCTGGGCGCGGCCAAGGCGCAATATTCCGCTCTGCTCGGTGTCGCGCCGTCGATGGATGAGGCCTATTACGTCGGATACGACGTGGAAGGCCAACACCTCGGCCTCGACCCGAACGGTCACCACAAGGGCATGAAGGGTCCGGTCGGGTATTGGCACGTCGACGACATCAACGGAAGCCTGCAAGCGCTGCTCGACGCCGGTGCTGAAAAGCACGACGATGTGAACGACGTCGGCGAGTTGATCGCGACAGTGAAAGACGCCGACGGGAATATCATCGGTCTGCTCCAGACGCCGGCCGGCGGGTGGACATGAAACCTGAAGCAGGAGGACGACTCACGACATGCAGAGCGGCGGTGCCAGCGGTCGTGTCAACGTCCGAACGGTAGGTCCCGAACCGGGTCTTGCCCGCGCCCTGGCGGACGTGCTGATCGACTGTGTCGACGGCGGGGCATCCGTGAGCTTCATGTTGCCGCTCGATACCCCGCGAGCAGAGAACTTCTGGATCGAAGCTCTCGAAAGTGCGGCTCGCGGCGAACGGATCATCCTGGTCGCCGAGGAAGACGGCACCGGCGAGGTCGTCGGAACCGTGCAAGTGATCCTCACAGCACCGGAGAACCAACCGCATCGTGGCGAGATCGCGAAGATGTTGGTGCATCGTCGTGCTCGACGTCGCGGCGTGGCGGAGGCATTGATGCGCGCCGCCGAGACAGCCGCGCTGGCGGCCGGCAAATCGTTGCTGGTGCTGGACACCAGCAGCGGCGACGCTGAACGCGTCTACGACCGGCTTGGATGGCAGCGCGTCGGAATCATCCCCTCGTACGCGCTATGGCCGAGCGGAGGATTCGTCGACACGACAGTGTTCTACAAGCACTTGGCCGGCGACGGCGGAGCATGACGATGGGCTCGTCGAGCTTTCGCAGTATTTCGTGGGCATCGATGAACCCAGCACGTTCGGTCGGCCCGGCAAACGTCGCCGGAGAGTTCAACGATCTTCGGGTGTTCGTCGCCGGGCCGGTCGTAGGTGCTCTTGCCGCGCTTGCGATCACGGTTGGCCTGAAGCCCCATCGCAACCGGGACGAATTCGAGGCTGCACGAGGCCGATGAGCGCTACGAACCGTTTGGCAGTCGAAGGTGCGGGGTAGGTGTGGGTACCAACCACCTCGATTTCTGATGACGAAAGCGAGCAAGCAATGCCACAAAGAGCATGGAGCGCGAAGCGCGAGCGCCAGTACGAACACATCAAAGAGGGCCTCGAGAAGAGAGGCGAGGACGAAGACACCGCCGAGGAGATAGCAGCTCGGACAGTCAACAAGGAGCGGGCTCGCGCTGGCGAGGCCAAAGAGGCGAGCAGAAGCTCGATCGAAGACATCTCGTCCGGTCGACGCGGTGGCCTCCGGTCTCACCGCGGCCCGGGTGGCCGTACTAGGG
>JANMMQ010000276.1:0-7840 GCA_031373465.1 Ilumatobacteraceae bacterium
TGCTCGGCCTTCGTCTCACACACGATCAGGTCCAGCGCGGCAAGAACTTCGTCGCCGGGATCGTCGATCGTGTCGGCGAGGCTCGGCTCAGTGTTCTTCTCGCCCGGCCGCAGGCCTTGCCGACCCCGGCCGAGATCGATGCGCCGGGTTTGTGGGTCGCCCGCCTCGAGCTCCCCTGCGACTAGTCACCGTCGCAGTCGAACGGCCCAGCGAGCGCGAGCGCGACGCCTGGATGTAGAGGGCCACCGCGAGCGCCCCGATCACTCCAACCATGAGGAAGGCGAGGCGACCGGGGAACGTGAACAGGACCGGGATCACCCCGGCGCCTGCCCACGACAATTGGAAACGGGTCTCGAATTTGGCGAAGACCCTGCCTTGGTTCGCGTCGGGCGCGTCGCGCTGGACGATCGAATCGAATGCCATGCGACCGATGCCCGAGGCCATGTTGACCACCGCAGCGAGAACGATCGCCGCGCCGACGCCGCCAAAGATGGCTGCACCGATGCCCGACAAGGTGATCAGAACGATCGCGCTCGTCAGCATCAGTTCCTCACGGAGTCTGCCGCGCAACGGTGAGGCGAGCCCGTTGCCCAACATCAGTCCGGCCGTGGAGGCGCCGATGACCACGCCAATCCATACGTTGCTGTAGTTGTTCTCGCGCAGCCAGAAGAGCAACTCGAAGAACAGGAAGCCGATCACGGCCCGAATCAGGCTCATCGCCACGGCAGCCGAGCGCAGCGAAGCGTTGCGCAGCTCCATCCGTTCCGCGGGCTGCGCGGACGGAGCAACGACTCCACGCGGCAGACCCGATGCCGCAATCACCGCGCAACCGAACATGGCGACGCCGAACATCAACGAGAGCTTCGGCGAGATCGCGGCCAACGCACCGGCGGGAATGGCAGCAAGCGCACCCACCGCGCCGGAGATCAGCCCGAGCTTCGAGTTCGCTTCGACGAGCTCGGTCTTGCTGTTGACCACCGTGGGAATCAACGCAGAGCGCGACACTCCATACGTCTTCTGCAAGATCATCACACCGAACGACAGTGGGAACAGCAGCAGGTCGTCGAGATGAAAGATCATGATGATGAACAGCAGGGCGCGCCCGACCGCGGTCAGCTGCATGATGAATCGCCTGCCACCCGGCGCCCGATCGATGAACGGCCCGATGAACGGCGCCACGACTGCGAACGGCGCGAAGCTGACCAGCAGATACAGCAGCACCTTGCTGCGCGCTGCGTCGGGGCTGATCGAGAAGAACAGCGACCCGGCGAGCGATACGACCATCGCCACATCCCCCGCCGTCATCAACGCATGTGTGCGCGCCAATCGGTTGAACGGCGACAGAACCGTGCCCGGCTGCGGAGACGAGACAGGAGGGCGCCGGCCACTGGACACGCTGGCATGGTAGGGCCATCGCTCGCCCAAGAAGTGCTAGTCCCTCGAGCGGTCGTACTTGTAGCCGAGCCCGCGGTAGGTGAGGATCCGTGTCGGAGCCGTCGGGTTGGGCTCAACCTTCGCCCGTAGGCGCTTGATGTGCACATCGAGCGTCTTGGTGTCGCCGACATAGTCGCTGCCCCAGACCCTGTCGATCAACGTCTCGCGGGGCAACACCCGACCGGCGTTGGCGAGCAGCAGGTGCAGTAGCTCGAACTCCTTCAACGGCAGAGCGACGTCTTGGCCGTCAACGGTGACCCGGTGTTCGTCGGGATCGAGCACGACGTCGCCGACCGCGAGCGAACCGGGAGACAGTTCGGCCGCCGTCGAGTTGTCGCCGGGCGATCGGCGAAGCACTGCCCGCATTCTGGCGACGACCTCGCGCATCCGGTACGGCTTGGTGATGTAGTCATCGGCGCCGACCTCGAGACCGACGACGGTGTCGATCTCGGCGCCCTTGGCGGTGACCATGATGATCGGTACGTGGCTTCGTTTGCGCAGTTGCCGGCACACGTCGATTCCGCTCAATCGCGGCAGCATCACATCGAGCAGCACGATGTCGGGCTGGACCTCGTCGAACAGTTGCACGGCCTCGAAACCGTCTCCGACCGAGACCACCCGAAACCCCTCCCGGGTCAAGCCGATCGTCAAGGCCTCGACAAAGCTCGGCTCGTCCTCGACGACGAGAACCACAGGTTGGGGCGTCATGTCTGCGAAGCCGGGATTCGAATGGTGAACACAGAGCCCTCGCCTTCGCGGGATTGAACGGTGACTTCCCCGGAGTGGTTGGTTGCCACGTGACGAACGATCGACAGGCCGATCCCTGTGCCGCCGTTGTCGCGGCTGCGGGCCCGGTCGACGCGGTAGAAACGCTCGAAGATGCGATCGATGTCGCGAGCCGGGATGCCGACACCGGTGTCGGTGACCGTGATCTCGACCCAGCCACGCTCCAGGCGAGACTCGACCACCACTTCAGAGCCGTTGTCGCTGTACTTGACGGCGTTCTCGAGCAGGTTGGCGACGGCCGACACCAGTTGCCGGTGACTTCCCACGACATGCAGATCGCCAGGGCCATTGACCACGCTGACCTTGATCGAGTGGTGCTCGGCCGCAGCTTGGGCGCGGACAACGGCGTCATCGATGATGTGGGCAACGGAGACGACGTCTATCGCCGCTGCGCCTCCGAGCTCGGTCCGTGACAGCTCGAGCAGATCGTCGATCGTTCTGGCCGCGCGGTGTGCCTCGTTGACCAGCTTGTCGGCCAGCCCGCGAGCAGCAGACGGATCGTCCATGTCGGCGAGCGTCTCGGCGAGCACAGCGAGGGCGCCGACCGGCGTCTTCAGCTCATGGCTGATGTTGGCGACGAAGTCGGTGCGCACCGCATCGAGACGGGCACGTTCGCTGACGTCGTCGACGGTCACCAAGGCTCCGCCGTCTTCGAGGGGGATGGCCTGTATGGCAAGGACGGTCCGCGGCGGGCCGATGAACTCGACGGTCTGGCCGCTAGCGGTGCCGCGCACTGCGTTGCGCACATGGCGTTCGACGGCTTCTTCGACGAGAACCGCAGCGTGGCCATGAAACGTGCGTGCCGCGATGTTCTCGACCCTCGTCTCCCCC
Organism: Ilumatobacteraceae bacterium; assembly: GCA_031373465.1. Classification (GTDB taxonomy): domain Bacteria; phylum Actinomycetota; class Acidimicrobiia; order Acidimicrobiales; family Ilumatobacteraceae; genus JAENVT01. The sequence continues at coordinate 3,052 of JANMMQ010000276.1, forward strand.
GTCGGGTCAGCAAGCACCACCCCGATCGGAAGGGCATCGAGCGCTCGACGCAGGTGCAGTACTTCGGCATGGAGCTCGGCGAGCCGGGACTGAGCGACGCCTACTTCCGGTTCGACAACCTCAGGGGGTCGGCGACGACGACCAAATGTCAGCACGGCGTCATCACGGCGTGTGTTCATCCTGCGGGGGGCTTGTGACACGGGGCATTTCTCCGGTGTCGTCGTTGCGAAGCCGGAACCGCTGGGCGCCGTGGTGTTCGGGCAGCCATCCAGTGATGACGAATCGCACCCGCTCACCGACGTTGACCGCGTGGTCACCGATCCGCTCGTAGAAGCGCGCCACCACCGCCAACTGCACCGCCACCTGCAGGTCGATTCGGCCGGCAGCGTGACTTTCGAAGATCGCCTGGACGAACTGCTTCTGCAACCCGTCGAGGTAGGAGTCCATGTCGTCGATTGCCGCTGCTTTCGCCGCATCGTTCTCGACGAACGACTCGATTGCCGCCGTGTACAGCTGCTGAGCCTGCTCGCCCATTCGCGAGATGATGCCGCGCAGCTTCGGATCGAGATCGTGCCCGTAGATACGCCGCGCCGCTTTGCAGATGTTGCAGACGAGATCGGCGGATCGTTCGACGTCGGCGATCATCTTCAGCAGAGCGACGACCTGGCGGAGATCGCTGGCGACGGGTGCTTGCAGCGCGAGGATGCGGTAGCAGTGCTCTTCGAGATCGAGGGAACGGGCGTCGATCTCGTCGTCACCCTGGATGATGTAGTCGGCGCCTTCGAGGTCGCCGTCGAGCAACACAGCGGTTGCTCGTGGGATCGCTTCGGTGACCGAGGCCGCCAGACGCACCAGTTCTGCGCGTGCGTCGTCGAGATCGTTGTGGAAGCCCTTGCGTAGTTCGCCCATCACCAAAACCCTGCTTCTGCTACCTGGTGTCACGTGCCACTCCATGAGCCCATAGTCACGCTCATCCTTCAGAACGGTAGTTGGAAATCAACGAAACCACATCCATCGAACACATCTATGGTCAACGTACCGACGGCAGGTGTCGCCAAACCTCAGGCGAGATGAACCAGGGGTGAACAGCAGGCCAACGGGACGCGAATCAGCGCCGCTGGCGATCGGCGACCCACTGATAGAAGCGTTCCTGGGCGTCCCCGTCGGTGAACAACTCCGCGCCGCGCCGCTGCCAGGCGCCGTCTCCATCCATTTCCCAGCGCACGACATCGTCGGCGAACTGGGTGGTGAAGACGTGATCGAGCCAGGCCTGGTGCTTCGGGTGCTCAACCGGAACCAGCACCTCGATCCGCCGATCGAGGTTGCGCGGCATCCAGTCGGCCGAGCCGATCAGGAACAGCGGCCCGCCCTCGTCACCATGCCCGAAGCGGATGATCCGCGAGTGCTCGAGATACCGACCGAGAATCGATCGCACTCGAATGTTCTCGCTCATCCCGGGAACTCCTGGGCGCAGACAGCAGATGCCGCGGATGGCCAGGTCGATCTGCACGCCGGCGTTGCTGGCTTCGTACAGGGCTTCTGCCAGCTCGGGATCACCCAGCGAGTTCAACTTCGCGGTGATGCGACCATCTTCGCCCAGGGCAGCCTCGTGCTCGATCAGGTCGACGAGCTGCCCGCGAAGATCCCGCGGCGCAACCAGCAACGTGTAGTAGTCGTGCGCGCGGCTGTACCCGGTGAGGTGGTTGAAGAGCTGGGCCACGTCGTCGCCGACAGGTGGATCACAGGTGAGGAAGCCAACGTCCTCGTACAGGCGTGCGGTGCGCGAGTTGTAGTTGCCCGTGCCGATGTGGCAGTAGCGGCGCAACCCGTCCTCGTCGGCGCGTACGACAAGCACGCATTTGGCGTGTGTCTTCAGCCCGACGAAGCCGTAGACCACGTGCACACCGGCTCGTTCCAACGCCTTGGCCCAGGTGACGTTTGTGGCCTCGTCGAACCTGGCTTTCAGCTCGACCAGCACGGCGACCTGTACACCACGTTCTGCGGCGCGGATGAGACTGCGCGCTATGGGACTGTCGCCGCCAGCTCGGTACAGCGTCATCTTGATGCTCTGCACGCGAGGGTCGTCGGCGGCCTGGGCGATGAACGACTCGATGCTGCTGGCGAAGCTCTCGTAGGGGTGATGGGCCATCAACGGCCGCTCCCGGATCACGGAGAAGATGCTGCGATCGGCTTCTTCGGCGGCCGCGATGCGGCCGGCGGTGACCGGTGGCCACGGACGATCCTTCAGCTCCTCGACGTCCAGCGCGTGCAGCTGCCACAGGCAGGTGAGGTCGAGTGGGGCGCGGTGCGACGTGACGTCGTTGGGCCCCAGGTCGAGCTCACGCAACAGCAACTCGAGCATCTCCTGGCTGATGCCGGCCTGCACCTCGACACGCACGGCCCGGCCGAACCGGCGACGACGGAGCTCCATCTCGACTGCCTGGAGCAAGTCATCGGCCTCTTCGTCTTCGAGGGTCAGGTCGACGTTGCGGGTGACCCTGAATGCCGCATGCTCCTCCACGACCATCCCGACGAAAAGGCTGTGCAGCTGGGCTGCGATCAGCTGCTCGGCGGGCAGGTAGCGAACGCCATCCGGCAATCCGACGAGGCGCGGGAACACGGTCGGCACCTTGACCCTGGCGAAGCGTCGCTCACCGGTGTCGGGATCGCTGACCATGGCAGCCAGGCTGAGCGCCAGATTGGAGATGTAGGGAAATGGGTGTGCCGGATCGACCGCCAGCGGAGTCAGCACGGGAAAGATGCGTTGCTCGAAGATGTCGGCGAGGTACGTCCTGTCGCGATCGTCGAGCTCATCCCACGACACCAGCTTCACCCCGTGGTCCGCCAACTCGGGGACCAGCACGTCGAGCAACAGCTTCTCCTGGTCGACCACGAACGCCTCGACGTTCGGGCCGATCGCGGCAAGTTGTTGGGTGGGCGTGAGCCCGCCGGTGGCGGAACCGGCAACACCAGCGGCGACCTGGTCCTTCAAGGCCGAGATTCGTACTTGGAAGAACTCGTCGAGATTGGACGAGCAAATTGCCACGAACTTGAAGCGTTCGAGCAGGGGAATGCCGGATTCGTGGGCCAAGGCCAGCACGCGCCGGTTGAAGTCGAGCCAACTCAGCTCTCGATTGAGCAGCCGGTCGGACATGTGCGTGCTTGCCGCTCAGTCGCCCTCTGGAATGCCGAGATCCCATTCCAGGGAGATCCGTTCACGCTCTGCGTCACGGACAATTCGCTCACGATTGCGACGGAACTGGGGATCGTCGCGCGGCAACAGGACTAATCGAGCCATGACTCGTGTACGGAACTCTTCGAGCACGGTGCGATCGCCGTAATCGCTATAGAGCTCCCAATGTGGCGACACCGGGCCCAGGTACACGATGCGCACGTGGGCTCGTGGCGGCTCGTTGGTGACTTCGGTCATGGAAATGGTTCCCTTCTTGCCAATTCAGCTGCGCCAATTCGGCGGCTGGAGTGTATCGGCAGGGGTGCCTGGCTATGTCCGTGGAGGGGTGGTATAAAACCCGGCTTGAACGGGAACCAGATCACTTCGCGAGACGTCTATTACGACTAGCTAGCAAGCGAAGTGCGGCGGCCACCGGAGTCACAAGGGGCTTTGTCGGGCGCACCATTAGACTGCGACAGGTCGCGGTCACGAAGGAGACACGATGCACCGTATCGAGAACCCAACGGATATCGACACCATCACCGCATGGATGTCGGAGGGCAACTGCCGCAACTATCCGCCCGCGGTGTTCTTCCCCAGCGATGGCGTCGGCGTCGACCGAGCCCGCAAGATCTGCACCGACTGTCCTGTCGCCGCCCTGTGTCTGGAGTACGCGCTCGAGGAGCGGATCGAGCACGGCGTGTGGGGCGGCTGCAGCGAGCGCGAGCGTCGGCGCATCCTGAAGCGGCGTCGAGTCGCCAACTGAACGCGAAACGACGCCGGAAGCGTTGAAGCTGCCGGCGCCGTGTCTAGACGAAGTGTCCAGCGTGACTGATTCAGCTCAGGTGGTCGTGATCAGGTCGTCGTGGAATCGTCGACGGTCTTGTCGGCCGGCTTCACCTCGCCGGTCTTCGAGCCCTCCGATAGTCCCTCTTTGAACTCCTTCTGGGCCTTGCCAAGGTTCTTGGCCAGCTTCGGCAACTGAGCGCCGCCGAAGAGCACCAGAACTACAACGAGAATCAGAATGATTTCCGGTGGATCCAGGAATGCGAACATGGCGTCACGCTACCACCGCAGCAGCAAGAGTGGCATGCGCCCTTCAGGCACTTGTGCGGCGATTTGCCTGAGCGCGCTGGCGACGCAGGCGACGACGCTCGCGCTCTGACAGACCGCCCCAGATCCCGAACTTCTCGCCGTTGACCAGTGCGTATTCGAGGCAGTCGAGCCGTACGACGCAACCCCGGCACACTTCTTTTGCTTCGCGAGTCGACGCGCCGCGCTCGGGGAAGAACAGGTCAGGGTCGACTCCGAGGCAGTTGGCTTCGTCTTGCCAACTGCGTCCGTCGGTTCCGTCCCGGTCGTCAAGAACTCGCTCGCCGCTCTCCCGGTTGATGTGATTCTGCATGTGGCCTCCCTGCCGTAGGGCCATTCGTCGAAGCGAGATGACGCTTCTGTAATTACACAGACGTCATTCTTCACTATCACACATGGTTTGCGCAAGTGGTGATTTCGAAATGTCGTCTTGCAGGTACTACTCAGGTTGCTCCGCGAGACAGCCCCGAACGCCCGAGAGCAGTGTGGTCACCCTCGCGCGGAACGTAGAGATCCTCGGCGAGC
>JANMMQ010000391.1:0-1916 GCA_031373465.1 Ilumatobacteraceae bacterium
CTGGTGACAAACACCGGAACAGCCAACCTCGTCATCACTGCGGCCACCACGACAGCACCGTTCAGCGTCACGCTGGGCACATGCAACGTTGCGGTCGCACCAGGCAGGACCTGCAAGCTGAACGTCTCGTTCAGCCCAACGACTGCAACGGCATCGACGACGCCGTTGACGATCACCAGCAATGCAACCAACAGCCCCTCGGCGACACTTACGGGGACAGGTAGGTAACACGGGCAATCCAACGTGGGGTGGAGCAGCACAGGCTCCACCCCACGTGCAACCGGCCAATGTCCGGACCTTGGGTTGATCGCTGGCGCGCCCGCGCCCTGTGGTTGCCCCATTCGTCCCCCGGACGATTGACGATGATGCCCTCTCCCGCATGGGAGAGGGCATCATCAAGTTTTCGGCTCATCCCAGGTAGCGACCCGACACTTAGGCTCGAGGCATGACCAACGCCAGCTATGAGAGCGTCGATGTGCCGGGCGTTCGAGCCCCCGCCAGCGGCTTCGCTCATGCCACCGTCGTGCGCGCCGGCTCCGACCTCGTGTTTGTCAGCGGCCAAACGCCCGAGGACGTGGACGGTTCGGTGTCGCCCGACTTCGCCGACCAGGCGCGCATGGCGTGGCGAAACGTCGAACGTACCTTGGATGCCGCCGGGTGCACGCTCGACGACGTCGCCAAGGTCAACATGTACATACGTGACCGCCGGTACCGCGAGCACAATCGCGCTGTGCGCAACGACGTCCTCGGCGACCGACGTCCCGCACTGACGGTTCTCGTCACCGACCACTGGGACGAGCCGTGGCTCATCGAGATCGAAGTCATCGCGGCGAGGCAGGCGACGATGAGTGAGGGGCGTGAGCAACCATGACGGCGGCGCCGATCGAACCGCCCGACACGGATCTCGCCAGGCAGGCGCGGGACCTCGTCCATACGTGCTGCCAGCCGCATGTGGCGGCTCATTGTGAGAGGAGCTTTCAGTTCGCCGCTCTCCTCGCTCGGTCGGAAGGCCTCGATGTCGACTTCGAGGTGCTGTACATCGGCACCTTGCTGCACGACGTCGGCCTGTCGGAACGGTTCGCAGGCGACGACCGTTTCGAGATGCGGGGCGCCAACGCGGTACGGACGATTCTGCTCGAGTCCGGGATGGAACGCACGCGCGCCGAGAACGTGTGGGACGTGATCGCCCTCCATGCCTCGACAGCGATTGCCGCCCACAAGAGCGCTGAGACCAGGACCGCCAACCGTGGCATCAGCGTCGACGTGCGCGGCGTGGGTGGCGCGGGCATTTGGGACGGTGAGCTCCGGGCGGTTCTGGATGCCTGGCCTCGCCGCGGCTTCCCATCGGCTTTCTCGCAGACGTTGATCGACGAGGTTCAGACGAATCCGTCATCCGTCAGGTCGAGCTGGATGGAATGCATCGCAGTGGACCATGTGCCCGGCTATCGGCCGACCAACATCCTTGACACGCTTCAGGCATCCACGGGCTTCGTGTGACAATCAATTAGTTCGACGAACGAACTAATTGCGGTAGCCTTTCTGCATGCCCACGATCCAGAAGGCACATCGCCCGGCTAACCCACTCGAGCTGGCCAATGCCCTTCGCCCGACCATCTTCCGCCTGGCCCGACGGCTGCGTCAGCAGGACCACACCGGGCTCGGCCCGACGATGAACGCAGCGCTTTCGTCCATCGCCAAGCATGGCGGCCCCACTCACGGAGAACTGGCCGCGATCGAGCAGGTCGCTCCCCCGACCATCACTGCGGTCGTCGGCAAGATGGAGAACCTCGGCCTCGTCACCCGCGAAACCGGCACCGACGATCGCCGCGTCACGCGGATCAAGATCACGCCGGCCGGCACCGAGCAACTCGAAGAGGTGCGCAACAGGCGCACGTCCTGGCTGGCCTTTCAATTGA
>JANMMQ010000406.1:0-3976 GCA_031373465.1 Ilumatobacteraceae bacterium
GTGCAGACAGCGGGGTTCACGCGGCTCGGAAGCCCGTTGAGATCAGAGATCACTGACCCGATCGCGGATTGTACGAAGCCGATCTCGAAGCGGGTCTCCGCGGCTGTGCGCACTCGATCCGCCTCGGTCCGATCGGTGTCATCCATCATGGTGCCGGCAATCCTGATCACCTTGCCGTTCACGTCGACCTCGGGCAGGCCCCGGCAGCGCATGTGGCGAACGCCCGTATCCGGTCGCACGACGCGGACCTCGAGATCGAACGGCACACCGTGTTTGAGCGCTTGGCGCCACGCTCGATCGACGACGCGCATGTCATCGGGATGAACCATCGAGGAGAACAGTTCGACGCACGGTCGCAGCTCCGTTGCGAGCCCAAGGATCCGGTAGTACTCATCCGACCATGTCGACACATTTTCGACGACATCGAACTCGAAGCTCCCGAGGTGCGCGATTCGCTGCGCGTCTGCCAGTCGTTGCTCGCTCAACTCCAGCGCAACCTGCGCGGCACGGCGGGCACTGATGTCCTGTGCCAGAACCCAAATCCCGACAACCGTCCCGGATGAATCGGTTTCACTCGAAGCCGAGATCAGCACGTCGACGAGGCTGCCATCCTTGCGGCGACGAATTGTCTCGAGGTGCTGTTGCGGTCCTCCGGCGCAGAGGCGTTCGCGCATGCCGACTTGTTCGAAGACCCTGTCGTCCGGCGAGAACCACGAAGCGGGCTGCCCGATGATCTCCGTGGCAGTGAAGCCGAACAGCCGTTCCGCTGCACCGTTCCAACTGGTGACGATTCCATCGGTAGTCGTGCCGATGATGGCGTTGACCGACCCCTCGACGATCGCCCGCAGCCGGTGGCGGGCCTCGACGGTGGCCGTGATGTCTTCGCAGATGGCGTGAACGCCGATGACTTCACCTGTCGGGGACGACTTCAAAGCGGGGCGGGAACGAATCCATACCGAGTTCCCGTCCCTACCAAGGAACTCGAGCTCGGCTGATTCCGATGCCGACGCGTGAGCCGCACGTCGAATCTCGACCGCACGTCGAGAAGGGTCTGCATACAGATCGATCGCGTTGGCGACGTTCGCCATCAGGTCTTCTGCGGACGCATATCCGAGCATCGTCGCGAACGCGCGGTTGGCTGTGACGAAGTCGCCCGAAAGCGTCGTCTCGACGACGCCCTCGGCCATACCGTCGAGCAATCCTCGATACCGCATCTCGTCGAGTTGCGAGCTCTCGAGTGCATGCCGCAGCGTGTCATCCGCAACGCGCCGCGCCGTGCAGTTCTGGAAGTAGAGGGTCACACCTGCTGGTGACGGAAAGACCCGAACGGCATACCAACTTTCGAGTGGCGGGTAGTACTCCTCGAACTCGATGAACTTCTGGATCTCGAACGCCCTGCGATAGCTCCTGTCGAACGTCGACCCGATCGCCTCGGGGAACGACTCCCAGATGTCCCGACCGACCAGGTCTGCGCGGGTCTCGCCGAGCGCCTCTGCTCCCCCGTCATTCGCGAAGACGCAGACCCAGTTGCGATCGAGCACCAGGATCCCATCGGTGATCCGGTCGAACACCTCTGCATCAACTGGCAACGTCGCGGCCGCGCGCGCTTCGCCGTCGAACCTGGGAGTGCCGAGATCCCCTACCGTTGTCCAAGCTTCCATGCACTGTCCTGGGAATGGTGAAGCGGTGCCAGAAAGGCACCGCTTCCACCGTAAAGAGCTTGCATGGCCGTTCGTTAGGGCCTTTTGGCACTATGCGCAATCGTCAAGACTTCTTGCCAAAGCGTCAGAAACCTGTCGTGTGCTCGCTCTCGACGACCGTACGACCGTCGGTCGACACATGTCGTTCCCGGCTGGTGCTGAAACCCATGAACGTTCCACGGACCAGCGAGGCGATGAGCCCGACGATCCCGACGACGAGCAGGATGATGCCGATCGTGTGGAGGTCGAAACCGCTCGTGTTGTCAGTAACTGCCCACGTCAAGATTGCTCCCGCCGCGATCATCAGGATGCTTAGTGCTCCCATTGGATTGACCTCCTGGTCAGCGGCACTCGCCTGATGCGGGTACGGCGCTGGACAAGGAATTCCCAACGGCCCAAGTTGGTAAACAAGCTCGGGGGAGCTAGTACCACGCCCGGGGCGTGGTGCCCACCTTGCCCGCACCCGCATGATGAGGTTCACTGAACCGATGCTGTCCGGTGCGGCCACGACCATTGCGCGCAGCGAGCTCCGGCGCAGGCCATGGTCGTACGCTGCGCTGGCTTTGATCATCGCCGTCGGTGGCGGCGCGGCCCTCGGGGCGGCCATCACCGCCCATCGCACGGATCGCGCCTACCCCGACTACATCGCCCGTGCCCAGGTCAGCAACCTGGTGGTCAACCCGAGCCTCGCTTCGGAGGCGATGGACAAGGCCATTCGAGGGTTCCATGGCGTACGCGCCGTGCACACGAGCGCGCTGATGCTCGCCTCGCTCGGCGCCACGAAGTCGGCCCCGCTGTCGGAGCTGGAGCAGTCGTCGGTCGACACCTATCTTCAGGTGATCGGGTCGCCGGACGGCCGGTTTGTCGATGTCGACCGGCCGCAGATCTCGAGTGGCCGCCCACCGACCGGCGATCGCGAGATCTTCATCAGCGACCAGGAGCGACCGGTGCTCGAGGCCGCACTCGGTCGCAAACTCGCGTTGGGTGACTCGGTCGACGTGGCGTTCTGGTGGAGCTTCGTCGAGGATCCCAGCCAAGACCCGTCGAAGGTCATCTCGCCGATCGGGGTCGAGTCGTTGCGCGTCGCGGGCTTCGGGCAACTGCCCGACGAAGTGCTGCCGGATGAGCTGTACCCGCGTCAACACGTCGTCGTCAGCGCCGACGTCGTGCGCAAGTACAACTGCCTTAACGACTACCGACCCGACATGACAGACGATGAAGCCTTCGCAACGGCGATGCCGCAATCGTGTTCGACGAGTTACTGGTACTACTCGCTGACCCTCGACGGCTCCCCCGGTGTTGTCGACTCGGTCCGCACGCAGTTCGCCACAGCAGCGCAGACGTTGAACTCCGATCTGCCACCGCTGGTGATGTCATTCGGAGCCGGCTACTTCTACATCTCGCAGGACAGGGCTGACGTCGATTCCGCCGTCAGCCGGGCGATTCGTCCGACAGTCACTGCGCTGATGACATTCGCGCTGGTTGCCCTCCTGACGACCCTGACGATCTTCGCGATCGTGTTGGCGCGAACGGTGCGCCGAACGGAAGCGGACTCACGAACACTCGCGTCACTCGGCGCCTCGGTCTCACAACGCACCCGCGGTCTGCTCGCACCCCCGGTGATCGCCATTGTGATCGGGCTGGCCGGCGCGGTCGGCACAGCCGCGCTGCTGTCGCCAGTCGGACCGATCGGAAGCGTGCGATCGCTGGTGCATTCGCCGGGGGTGAGTCTGCCGGGAAGCGTGACATGGGCTGCGCTCGCCGCGCTTGCCGCAGCTCTGCTGGCCATCGCGGTTGCAATGTCGTCCATCGGCGTGCGGCGGGCTTCGCGGACTGAGACCGGCCCGCGTCCGACGAGGCGATGGTTCGCGGCTCTGTCGCGCAGCAACCGGCCGTCACTCACCAACGGCGTGGCCGCCGCGCTCGATGTGCGGCGATCCGGAACGGGTGCCGCCGTCGGGGGATGCGTGGTGGCGATGGTATGCGGTGTTGGCGCGCTCGTGTTCGCCTACAACCTCACCAGCCTGGTCGGGCAACCCAAGCAGTACGGATGGCCGTGGGACGTGGGCGTCATCACCGGCGCCGGATACGGCGACACGAAGCCGGACGCAGTGGCCGCGACCCTCGATTCCGATCGCGACGTCGAGCGTTACGCGCTGTATGCATTCGACTCGTCGTCGAAGTTCGGTGATCGAAGCGTGCCCGTCGTCTATGGGTTCTCGTCAACCGTGAACCCCGACTTGACGATCGTCAACGGACGCGCGCCGCGCGTCGCG
>JANMMQ010000441.1:0-1870 GCA_031373465.1 Ilumatobacteraceae bacterium
CCCGGCCGCGATCAAGATGGTGATCCCGCCGATCACGGCGATGAGGTTGAAGTGCTGACCGAACGCGTTGATCAACAGACCTGCGTGGAACACCGGGTACAGGCGCGCCACCAGGAAGACGCCGGCGACGACCATGGTCGATGAGTGCAAGAGCGAGCTGACCGGTGTTGGTCCGGCCATGGCGTCGGGCAGCCAGGTGTGCAGAGGGAACTGGCCACTCTTGCCGATGCATCCGATGAACAGCGCGACAGCGGCCCAGAACAGCACCGTGTGACCCGTCGAAGGGTCGTTGGCCCATTCAAACAACCCGCGAATGGTGAACGTGCCGGAGGCCCCGAACATGATGGCCGTCCCGACGAGCAATCCGATGTCGCCGACGCGTACCGTCAGGAAGGCCTTCAGCGCGGCGCGACTGTTGGTCTCCTCTTCCCACCAGTGCCCGATCAGCAAGAACGAACACAGGCCCATGATCTCCCAGCCGAGGATGAGCTGGACCATGTTCTCGGCGAGGACCATCGTCAACATGCCCGCGCTGAACAATGTGATCGAAGCGAAGAAGTGCGTGTAGCGCCGATCGCCGCGCACGTACTCGAGCGAGTAGAGCTGCACCAAGGTCGAGATGAACGTGACGAGCAGGAGCATCATCACCGCGAGACCGTCGATGTGCTCACCGAGGCCGAACGGTGTTCCGCCGACCTGCCACCAAGTCCACGACTTGATCACCGGCTCGGCTTCGGCGACACCGCGAATGTGATGGATCCACTGGTACGCCGTACCGATCGCCAGCACCAATCCGATCACCATGCTGGCGAGACCGACCTCGGCGCCGGCCAACGGCAGAACTCGCTTGCCATTGACCTCGAACTTGCCGAAAAGAATGATGACCGCGAACGCCACGCCAGGGATCAACGGGATCAACCAGGCGTGTTCGAGGAACCAGCCTGCGGACTCGGCAGCAAGCATTCGCTCAGCCCTTCATTTCCGAGAGCTCGTCGAGCGAGATGCTCTTGCGATTGCGGTAGATCAACAGCACCATGGCCAGACCGACACCGACCTCGGCAGCAGCGACGGCGATGATGTACAGGGCGAACACGTTGCCATCGAGGTTGTTGTGAAGCTGGCTGAACGCCAGCAGATTGATGTTGACCGAGTTGAGGATGACCTCGATGGACATCAGCACCATCACCGCGTTCTTCCGGGCGATCACGCCGTACACACCGATGCAGAACAACACCGCGCCGAGAAGCAGGAACTCGTTTATCAGCACGACTAATCCTTTCTCGCCAGGACGATGGCGCCGATCACAGCGGCAAGGAGCACGAACGACAGCGCCTCGAACGGCAAGAGGAACGGTTTGAAGATGCTGTCGCTGAGCTCGGCGGTCGACACCTGCGAGGCCGGGTTCAGCCGATCGTCACCGAATCCCTTGACGAGCACGTAGCCCATGATCCCGAGCATCAACAGCGCGACCGGGATGCCGAGCGCCCAGTTCTTGTTGTTGAGGTCGGTCTCGCGTCCGACGCGAGCGCGGGTGAGCATGACGCCGAAGAGGAACAGGATCATGACTGCCCCGATGTAGACGAGCACTTGTGTGACCGCGACGAACTCGGCTGCCAGCAGCAGGTACTGGGCTGCGGCACCGGCCATGACGGCGACGAGCGACAGTGCGGCGTGGACCACGTTGTTGTTGCGAACGACGTTGATCGCGGAGACGACCATCAGCAAGGCAATGATCCCGAAGCCGATGTTCTGGGCGACGTTGAGGTCCGTGACGGCCAGCATCACTTCTTGCCCTTCTTGTCGGCGCCCGTTTCCAACTCCGGCGCCTCCGGCACGGTCTCCATCCACTCGTTGAGACGGGCTTCATCGT
>JANMMQ010000291.1:0-5640 GCA_031373465.1 Ilumatobacteraceae bacterium
CGAGTCTCGTCACGCGCGCATCGTCATCTTTTCGATGAAGACCTAAGCCATAGGTCGCAAGCTTTCGCGAGAGTGCTCGTTCGTTTGACCAGTGGCTAATGACCCCTTTGACTTTCGTCAGTTTTATACGATCTTTATGTCCATGTCACGCCACGGGCGCGGGACTTCGACTGTAGGGACGGAAACATGTTCGGGAAAGTGCTGTCTTCAGCGCGCCGTTTTGGACGAAACGGCATTGTCATTGGCCATCCACCAACGAAATCCGAGGCTGCCAGGCGTACACGCCTCGGAAACTTCGGGGCGAGCGTGGCTGTCGTCTCCCTACTCGGTGGCCTGTTGGTCACCTCTGTCGGAAGCGGTGTGCAAGCCGCACCGGTGGGGATGGGCTTCACCATCACACCGGCCGACCTGTCCTTCATCCTCGAGCAGATCAAGATTTCCGAGGCCCACGTCGTCAACACCAACTCGACAACCGGCCCCTGCGGCGCGCTGGTGGGTACGGGACCCAACCAGATAGCCCGCCCGGAACTGCCCTTCGGTCTTCGCACCGTCGATGGCACGTGCAACAACCTTCAGCCCGGGCAACAGAATTTCGGCGCGGCTGATCAGCCGTTCCCGCGCATGACCACCCCGGTCTTCCGGAACGCAGAGGGTTTGCCTTTCGATCCCGACGGCGTCGACGGGCCGGCCCACGCAGGCGACCCCACCAGCTACGCGCAAGAAGGTGGAATCGTTGCGGACTCCGAGCCGCGCACGATCAGCAACCTGATCGTCGACCAGACAGCGTCCAACCCGGCAGCCATCGCCGCGGCCGGTTTCCCGGTTCGCACCCAGGGCAACCCGGGCGTCTTCCCATGCGGTTATTTCCCGGACGACCCGCTGACCCCGGCAAATGAGAGCTTCCCCCCCGGATGCATTCCACAACACGAGACGTTGTTCATCCCGAACGTGACCACCGACATCGGTCTGTCACCGCCGTACAACTCGCTGTTCACGATCTTTGGTCAGTTCTTCGATCACGGTCTCGACAAGATCACCAACGGCGGCAATGGCGTCGTGTTCGTTCCGCTGAAGGACGACGATCCGCTCGTGCTCGCCGGCCCTGACGGCATCCCCGGCAACGGCGACGAAGTGCCGGCAGGCAGGCGATTCATGACCCTGACTCGCGGCAAGATCGTGATGGGCGCCGACGGCCATCGCAGCGCGCTGAACACCGACTCACCGTTCGTCGACCAGAGTCAGACCTACACCTCCCACTCCTCGCACCAGTTCTTCCTTCGCGAGTACGCAGCAGGAACAGCTGGCGAGCCAGTCTCGACCGGGATGTTCCTGTCCTCCGAAGATGGCGGACTGGCCACGTGGGCCATGATCAAGGTTCAGGCCAGGACGCTGCTGGGCATGGAGCTCGTCGATTCAGACGTCGGCAACATTCCGATGATTTCAGCCGATCCATATGGCAACTACCTCCCTGGTCCGAATGGACTCCCCCAGTTCGTCACCGCAAGTGGCTTAGTCGAAGGCAACCTCACAACGCCCGTGCCGGCACCCGCTGACGTGTTGCGTATTGAGACGGCGTTCCTCAACGACATCGCCCACAGTGCGGCCCCGACTGCTGGCGGCCCCGACTTCGTTCCAGCCGTTCCCGAAGGGCCGGGTCCCGATGGGATCCTGCTCGATGACCCGTTGACGTTCCCGGGTGGCAACGAGGCCGCGGACAACACGCCTGCAGTCGCGGCCGATCCCGGTCCGGATGGAATCTTCGGAAACGCTTGCGGCACGATCGATGCCACCCCGGAGTGTCTCGACGACACACCAGCTATTCCGGAAGGGCCCGGCCCCGACGGGATCCTGCTCGATGACCCGTTGACCTCCCCCGGGGGTGACGAGTCAGCCGACAACACCCCGGCGATCCCAGCTCACGACGACCTGGTCGCCGGTGCGAGCCTCGACACTCCGGTTCCTGCCGGAACGTATGACGATGAGCTGCTCGACCTTCACTTCATCTGTGGTGATGGTCGGTGCAACGAGAACATCGCGCTGAGCGCCATCCACCAGGTCTTCCACACCGAGCACGATCGACTGGTCGCCGAGTTCCGCGACACGATCGCCGCAAACCCCGCTCTGTCCGCTGCGTACCACGCCACGTCTGCGAGCACGTTCGACTTCGGCGAGCGCGTCTTCCAGGCCGCACGTTTCGTGACCGAGATGGAATACCAGCACCTCGTGTTCGAGGAGTTCGCCCGCAAGATCCAACCGGCGATCAACCCGTTCGAGCCGTTCGCGCTCAACCAGACGGACATCAACCCGGCGATCACTGCCGAGTACGCCCACGCGGTCTACCGCTTCGGTCACTCGATGCTCGACGAAGTGATCCCGCGCATCAACGAGAACGGGTCGGAGAACGACATCCCGCTGCTCACCGGCTTCCTCAACCCCGCCGCCTACAACGACGGCGGAACTGCAGGCACACTCACTTCGAAGCAGGCCGCAGGCGCGATCATCATGGGCTTGTCGGACCAGGTCGGCAATGAGCTCGACGAGTTCGTTGCCAACACATTGCGCAACAACCTGGTTGGTCTGCCTCTCGACCTCCCCTCGATCAACATGACTCGTGCACGCAGCGAGGGCATCCCCTCGCTGAACAACGTGCGCAAGGAGATCTTCGCGGCGACCAACGACGGTCAGCTGACCCCATACGCGAACTGGATCGACTTCGGCCAGGCGCTGAAGCACCCGGAGTCGCTGACGAACTTCGTCGCTGCGTACGGCCGGCACCCCTCGATCCTCGCCGAGACGACGGTCGTCGCAAAGCGTGAAGCCGCTCGGCTGATCGTCAATCCTGTCCTCGGTGACCCGACGCCACTCGACGCGCTCGACTTCCTGGGAAGCACGGGCGATTGGACCAACACCGGCAGCGTGTCGAACACCGGCGTCGACGGCATCGACCTGTGGGTCGGCGGCCTCGCCGAGAGGACCAACCCGTTCGGTGGCCTCCTGGGGACGACGTTCAACTACGTCTTCGAGACTCAGCTCACCAACCTGCAGAACGGCGACCGGTTCTACTACCTCGGCCGCACGCCTGGCATGAACTTGCGAGCCCAGCTCGAAGGCAACTCCTTCGCCGAACTGGTGATGCGCAACACAACGGCGCACACGCTGAAGGCCGATTCGTTCGCTACAGCCGACTGCAAGTTCCAAATGGGCAACGCGCCGGGCATCGGCTCGGCACCAACCGGCACAAGCATCCCCGACGACCCCACCAGCGAGTGCAATGAGAATGCATTGCTCATTCGCATGCCCAGCGGCCAGGTTCGCTACCGCATGATCAACAACGTTGATCCTCCTGGAATCAATGGCCAGAGCGTGTACAACGGAACGGCCGGCGTCGACAAGATCTTCGGCGGCAACGACAACGACACGTTCCTTGGTAACGACGGCAATGACATCATCGACGGCGGCTCCGGCGACGACGTGGTCCTCGGCGGCGAGGGCAACGACATCATCACCGACCTTGCCGGCGCAGACGTGCCCAAGGGTGGCCCGGGCAACGACGCCATCGACGGTGGCATCGGCGACGACATCATCCAGAGCGGCGACGGCGACGACTTCACCAATGGTGGCGGAAATCTCAACGAGACCTTCCTCGGCAACGGTGACGACTTCGCCATCGCCGGTCTGGGCCTCGACGCCGTGTTCGGTGGCGCCGGCGACGACTGGGAAGAGGGCGGCGACATGCCCGACCTTCTGATCGGTGACAGCTCGACGTTCTTCTTCGACGACCACGACGTTCCTGGTAACGACGTGATGATCGGCCAAGGCGGCGACGATGACGGCGACGGCGAGGGTGGCGACGACATCTTCGTTGCCGGCCCCGGCATCGAGAAGAACTCCGGAGCCGCCGGTTTCGACTGGAACATCGGTCTGGGCGATCCCCAGCCCCAGTTCCAAGACCTCGCTCTGAAGATCATCATCGAGGGTGGCCAGCCGGCAATCGAAGCCCGTGACAAGTTCAATGAGGTCGAGGCCCTGTCGGGTTGGAACCTCAACGACATCCTCAAGGGCGACTCCGTCGCACCGTTCACGGTTGGCGGCGCGGGAACTGGCTTCATCGGTTGTGACGCACTCGACCAGGACGGTCTCGACCGCATCGCCGGTCTCGACTCCTTGGTCCCAGCGTTGGCCACCGACTCGGCGCCACTCACGGCCGTCACCACGACCCGGTACTGCAACCTCGTCGGCAACGTCTGGGGCGACGGCAACGTCATCCTCGGCGGTGGGGGTAGTGACATGATCGAAGGTCGTGGCGCTGATGACATCATCGACGGCGACAAGTACATGGACCTGCGGATCAGCGTTCGCAATGGATTGAACGTCGAGATCGGTTCGACCGATCTGATGGAGCACGTGGCCAGGAGCGGCACCTTCGGTGCCGGCACAGCCGGCATGACACTGCAGCAAGCAGTGTTCGCTGGTCTTGTCGATCCGGGCAACCTGGTCATCGTCCGTGAGATCGTGACTCCGGCCGTGCCGGCACCCGACTGTGACGCTCTGACTCCTGTCAACTGCGACACCGCAGTCTTCTCCGGCCCGATTGGCAACTACACGATCACCACGGTTGATGATGTCGTAGGTTCGATCACGGACCCGGGCGGTGTCTTGGGCTACGTCAGGGTCGTCGACAACGGCGCGGTTGACGGAACCGACATCGTTCGCAACGTCGAGCTTCTGCGGTTCACTGACGGGCTGGTCAACCTCGTTCCTGCTCCCGTAGCAGAAATAACAGCGGGCTCGCTGGCGTTCGGCAGTCGGAACAACGGCACCACGTCGGCTGCACGAAACATCACAGTCAGCAACACCGGTAACGCCGACCTCATCGTCAGCGCTGTGACGCTGACCGGCCTCGACGCTGATCAGTTCGCCATCACCAACGGTTGTGCAACGGTGGCCGCAGGGTTCGATTGCACGGTCAGCGTCTTCTTCTCGCCGACATCTGACGGTGTGAAGACGGCAACGGTGACCATCACCCACAACGCAGCCGGATCACCGTCCACCTTCCTCCTGAGCGGAACGGGCGTCACCCCGCCCCCACCCGCTCCGATTGCGTCGGTGACAGCGGGATCCCTGGCCTTTGGCAACCAGAACACTGGGACGACTTCGGCGACACGGGCCATCACGGTCGCCAACACCGGAAACGCCCCACTCACCGTCAGCGCTGTCACGCTGACCGGTCTCGATGCCGGCCAGTTCGTTATTGCCAGCAACACGTGCACGACGGTTGCCCCAACGGCGAGTTGCACCATCGATGTTAGGTTCGCGCCGACCACGGCTGGTGCGAACACGGCATCGGTGAGCATCACTCACGACGCTGCCGGTTCACCGTCCATACTCGCACTGACGGGCACGGGTGTCACTCCTGCTCCTGCTGCAACCGCAACGGCAACCGTTGCCGACACCGCTTTCGGTGCCATCCGACGCGGGGTGACCAAGACGAGGACAGCTCTGGTGACAAACACCGGAACAGCCAACCTCGTCATCACTGCGGCCACCACGACAGCACCGTTCAGCGTCACGCTGGGCACATGCAACGTTGCGGTCGCACCAGGCAGGACCTGCAAGCTGAACGTCTCGTTCAGCCCAACG
>JANMMQ010000469.1:0-9147 GCA_031373465.1 Ilumatobacteraceae bacterium
GGGCCGAAGAACTTGTTGTAGCCGTGGTAGGCGAGGAACAAGCCGAACACGGCGCGCAAGATCAGCAACCCTGCGTTGAACTGGTTCACGGGCTACAACGTTACGGCACCATTCGCGGAGATGGCATATTTCGGGTGGAGCCAAGGGTGGCTCCTGCTAGAACCACTACACGTGACTCCGGAGGCCAACGCAGGTAGCGGCAGCATCGTTGCGCCCGACGCCAGCCGCGCGACGCAGGCGTTCCGGCTCATCCGAGGGTTGCTGCGGCATCACAAGCGCCTGTTCTTCACGGCCGTCGGGTGTGCCGCCGTCTATGCGTCGTGCACCGTCTTCTCGTCGGTCGTCGTGCGTTTGATCATCGACAAGGTGATCGTTCCGCGCTTCGAAGACGGCAGCGTCAGCACCCGCCGGGTCATCACGATCCTCGGATTGCTGGTCGTGGTGGGCGTCGTGCGCGCCGTCGGCGTGGTGGGCCGTCGTGTCTTTGCCGGGCGCACGGCATGGCGGGTTACCGAGTCGTTGACAGCTGAGGTCATCCAACGCGTGGTCGAGCAGCCTGTGCCATGGCACCGCCAACAGCGAACCGGCGACATCATCACCCGCGCCGGTGTCGATGCCGAAGCCGCCACCCACGTCTTGAACCCGTTGCCGTTCGCCTCGAGTGTGGTGCTGATGTTGGTGCTGTCAGCCGTCTGGCTGCTGATCACCGACATCTGGCTGGGCCTCGCGGCAGTTGCCGTCTTTCCACTGCTGATCTGTTTGAACCTGACCTACCAGCGTCGGGTGGACCGTTTCTACGACGAAGCCCAAGCGGAGCTCGGCAAGCTCAGCGAGGCTGTGCACGAGAGCTTCGACGGCGTCACGGTCGTAAAGTCGTTCGGCGCGGAGAGCCGCGAAACCGAGCGGCTGGCAGTGATCGCCTCTCGGTTGCGCAACGCCCGTTTCGGCGCGATCCGGTTGCGCAGCACGTTCGAGGCTTTGCTGGACGGCGTTCCGAACGTCGTCAACATCTTCCTGCTCGTCGCGGGCGCCTACCGGGTTCGCAGCGGGGCCATGACGATCGGGGAGTTGACCAGCTTCATCTATCTGTTCACGTTGCTGGTCTTCCCGTTGCGGCTGATCGGTTTCGCTCTGTCGGAACTGCCGTACTCCATCGCCGGATGGAACCGCATCCGCGAGCTCCTGGACCAACCATTGCTTCGCGACCCGGCGCTGACCCTGCGACGTCACGCGGGCAACAGCATCGAGTTGACGGCCGTCGTCTACAACCACGATGTCACCCGCGAGGTGCTACGCGGGATCGACGCGTCGATACCGGGCGGCCGCACTGTCGCGGTCGTGGGCGCAACCGGGTCGGGCAAGACCACGTTGCTCCATCTCATCGCCGGGCTCATCGCGGTCGACTGCGGTTCGATCACGGTGCCTCAACAGGGATGTGTGCTGGTGTTCCAAGAGCCATTTCTGCTGGCCGGCTCCGTGCGTGAGAACGTGGCGATGGGTCGCGACGTCAGCGACGAGGCGATTCATACCGCGCTCGTAGCCTCCGAGGCCGCATTCGTCGACGAGTTCCCAGAGGGGATCGACACGATCGTGGGCGAGCGCGGCGTGGGGCTGAGTGGAGGCCAGCGGCAGCGGATCGCGCTGGCTCGTGCCTTGGTCGGCAACCCGGTGGCGCTGTTGCTGGACGACACCACGTCGTCACTCGACCCGGGGACCGAAGCCAGGGTGCTGGCAAACCTCCGTGAGACGTTGCGCGAAGCAACGGTCGTGGCCGTGGCATCCCGGCCATCCACCATCGCCTTGGCCGACGACGTGTTGTACCTCGCCGATGGTCAGGTGGTGGCCCACGGGCGGCACGACGACCTGCTGGTCACAGTGCCGGCGTACCGCAGGTTGATGGAGGCGTTCGAGCACGAGCGCGCCGAGCAGACGGAGGTGGTTCGGTGACGGAGCCGCTGAGCCGCTGGTCGGCCGTGCAGATGATCGGAAAAGGCGTCGATGCGGCTCCGGCACTGCGACGCGGGATTGGCGCAACCTTCGCCCTGGCGATGGTCGGTTCGGCCGGACGTGTTGTCGTGCCGATCCTGGTCCAGCAGGCAATCGACCGGGGACTGCAGAAGGACAAGGTCGACGTCGGCGTGGTCATGATCCTCGGGCTGATCGGGCTCGGCGTGATCATCGTCGCCACCATCGCTCAACGCACCGCTGTCGCCCGTCTCGGCCAGCGCAGTGAGGAGGCGCTGTACGGCCTGCGTGTGCGACTCTTCGAGCACATCCATCGCCTGAGCCTCGCCGACCATGGCGAGGAGCGCAAAGGGGCGCTAGTCGCCCGCGTCACCAGCGACGTCGAGACGCTCTCGCAGTTCTTCTCGTGGGGCGCGCTCGCCTGGCTGCTGGATGGCACGTTGATGGTGATGGTCGCCGGCGTGATGCTGGCGTACGACTGGATGCTTGCGTTGGTCGCCTTCGCGACGGCGGCGCCGTTGGCCCTCGTGTTGCGAAGCGTGCAAAGACATCTCGTTTCTGCATACGACAAGGCCAGATCGCGGAATGCGGAAGTACTCACCGCGGTCAGCGAAGTCGTGTCGGGCTCCGAAACCCTGCAGGCCTACGGCGCAGGAGCCCACTACGCCGTTCTGACCAAGAAGTCGAGCCACGAACGCTCGAACGCATTCATCCGAGCCAACACCATCGGCGCGTTCCTTTTCCCCTCCGGCGAGGTCTTCAGCGTGCTCACCATCGCCGCGGTCGTCAGCGTCGGTGTCGTCCGCGGCCCAGGCGCCGGCCTCACATCGGGTGCGCTGGTGGGGTTCATCTTCCTGACGTACCGGTTCCTCGAGCCCATCGCCGAGTTCACCGAGGTACTGGACCAGACGCAGACCGCGGTCGCTGGCCTTCGTCGCGTTCTCGGCGTGCTGGACAACCCGATCGGCCCGCCCGAGCCGCTGCACCCGGTCACGCTGCCGCCGGGGACGTTGGGCGTCAGCATCGAGAACGTCACCTTCAGCTATCGCAGTCGGGGCGATGACGACGAGCCCCCTGTCTTGATCGATGTCAACGCGCACATCCCGGCAGGGCAGCAGGTTGCCATCGTCGGCGAGACGGGTTCCGGCAAGACGACGCTCGGTCGCCTGATCGCCCGATTCGCCGATCCGACGATCGGAACGGTGCGCATCGGCGGGGTGCCGCTGACTGCCGTGGCCAACGACGAGTTGCGCACTCGGCTCGTCGTCGTCCCGCAGGAGCCGTTCCTGTTCGACGGCACGATTGCGGCCAACCTGGGCTTCGCCCGGCCGATGCTCAGCGTCCCGGATCTCGAGCACGCCATCGTCGGGCTCGACCTCAGTGATTGGCTGGAAACACTTCCGGATGGGCTCTTCACCGAGGTCGGTCAACGCGGCGGGCAGCTGTCGGCCGGCGAGCGTCAATTGGTTGCGTTGGTGAGGGCGTCGCTCGTCGACCCGGATGTGCTGGTGCTCGACGAGGCGACGTCATCGGTCGACGCGCTGACCGAGGTGCGCATCGGCAGGGCGCTGGACAGGTTGGCGGCGGGCCGCACGACCATCGCCATCGCCCATCGCCTTTCGACCGCCGCCCGCGCCGATCGGGTGATGGTGCTCGAGCACGGACGTCTCGTCGAGGACGGTTCGCATGCCGAGCTGTTGGCAACCGATGGTGCCTATTCGAAGATGTACGAGGCCTGGATCGCGGCAACAGCCTCGACGCAGTGAGGCCAGGTCGGGTCAGCTCTGTCCATCGATGTCGAACGGCAGCGGACCGAACACCTCGGCGACTTTGCACGTGACGGAGCTTCCCGTGACGTCGGCCGATGTCGACCACGGTGCCGTCGCGTCGGGACGCACGGCCTGGACTTTCGCCGTCGCGCTCCGGGTGCCGCCGCTGGCGCTCGTGAAGTCGACCACGATGCGGTAATCGTGGGTCTGATCATCGAGGTTGTGGATCGTGCCGTGCAGCGTGGCTCGTTCGCCGTCGAGGGTGCATGTTTGCTCGACGAAGAGCTCGTGTGGGCCGGGCTCGACGAAGTTGTGGAGCTCGCGCAGGACCGCTCTCGTGAAGAAGAACCCGCCGACGCACACCGCAAGGGCCACGGGTGCCAACACCAGTCCCGTGACCGCGAACCCGCGGCCGTATCCGTCGTGCAGGCGCGCAGTCCTCAGGCCGAGTATCCCGAACACGATCGCAGCGATCGCCGCGCAGGCCGCCAGTACGAAGATGAATGGCACCCATCCGAGGACGACGCCTGCTAGAGCGGTGATGAACGATGCGATGGCCATGCCACGCGGTCGCCTGTTGGAAGAGGGCTGGAGCACTATCTGGTCCATCGGCTTGTCGACGTAGCGTTCGCCGTTGACAGCGACATCGGATGTCCACTGGACTCCGTTGAAGTACCGGTACTCGAAGCGACCGGTCGGATCCTCGTACCAGCCGGACGGGGTGGCACGGGTTTCCACTCCGTGCCACCCTATCCGTGTCGTGGGAGACCATCGCGTGGTGACGCAGGTCTCTCCAAAGAATCGACCTGTGCGCTGGACGTTCTTCTATCATCCGGGGCGAGATGGAAATCGTTCTGATCCGGCACGGCGAACCGGAGTGGGTCCGCGACGGTTTGAACGTCGTCGACCCGCCTCTGACCGAACGGGGGCAGCGTCAGGCCGAACGTGTGGCCGCTGCGCTCGGCGGCGAGCAGTTCGACGAGATCCTGATGTCGCCGCTTCGCCGGCCGCGGCTGACGGCCGCTCCGCTTCTGGCGAAAATCGGTGTGGCCGAGGTGATCGAGCCGTGGCTGGAAGAGATTCGCGAGCCGAATTGGCACGGCACGCCGGCCGAACTTGCGAAGAAGGCCTATGACGAAGAGCGCGCCCGTACCGCCGACGCGCGATGGGAGGGCCTGGTGGGTGGCGAGCCTTCACGCGATTTCGTCGAGCGGGTTCGTGCCGGCGCGACCGAGTTCCTTGCTGCACGAGACGTCTACCGCAGCAAACAGACCCTGCCGGTGTGGCACATCGACAAGGCGGATCAGCGAATCGCGGTGTTCGCGCACGCCGGAACCAACGGTGTGATCCTCTGCCAACTGCTGGGTCTCGACCCGGTGCCATGGGAGTGGGACCGCTTCGTCACCGGTCACGCCTCGATCACCAGGCTGACGTCCATCGAACTGGGTGACGGGCACACGTTCAGCCTGACGAAGCTCTCCGACGTCGAGCACCTGGATGTCGACGACCGAACCGGCTAAGCCGGTTCGCCTACCGTCTGGCTTACTTCCAGGCGCAGCGCATGCGCTTGATCCCGTTGATGAAGGCGCTCTGCAGATAGTCGGGCTCGGATGTGATGACGAGGTTCGGTAGGCGGGTGCGGATCTCGTCGAAGATGACAGCGATCTCCCGGCGGGCAAGGTTGGCGCCGAGGCAGAAGTGCGGTCCTCCGGCGCCGAAGCCGACCTGCTGCGGCTGCAACGGCCGGGCGATGTCGAAGTCATCCGCGTTGGCGAACACCGTCTCGTCGCGGTTGGCGGAGTTGTACCACAACACGGCCTTCTGACCAGCGGCGATCTTGGTGTTGCGGATAACGGTGTCTTCCGAGACGGTTCGGCGGAAGTGGATGACGGGCGTGGCGCAGCGCACGACCTCGTCAACTGCGGTCTTGGCGTGTCCCTGGTAGTCGTCGAACCACAATCGTCGCTGATCGGGAAAGTCGGTGAGCATCTTCATGCCATGGGCGATTGCGTTGCGTGTCGTCTCGTTCCCGGCGACCACGAGCAGGATGAAGAACGAGCCGAACTCTTGCGGTGTCAGCCGTTCACCGTCAACCTCGGCATGCATCAACACCGAAGCGATGTCGTCTCCCGGGTTGGCGCGTCGGTCTTCGCCGAGCTTCTGGGCATAGGCGAACATCTCGAAGAGCACGCCCAACAACTGCTCGAACGAGCCGACAAATTCGGGGTCGCCCACGCCGAGGATCACATTGGTCCACTGGAAGATCTGCGCCTCGTCGCTCGGCGGGATGCCCATCATCTCGCAGATGATCTGCAGGGGCAGCGGTGCAGCGATCTGCTCGACGAAGTCGCATTCGCCCTCGGGGAACTGTTCGAGCAGACGGTCGATGATCGCCGACGCCTTCGTCCGGACGTAGCCCTCGACCTGTGTCACCTGCTTCGGCGTGAACCCCTTGGCCACGATGTTGCGAAGGCGGAAGTGGCGCGGGTCGTCCATCGCGATCATCGACCCGATGAACTCGTTCATCTCCTGGGGTATGTCACCGATGTTGACCCCATGACCGCTGGTGAACACCTGGGGGTTGCGGCTGGCGGCCCACACGTCCTCGTAGCGGGTGATGGCCCAGTACCCGGGCCCCTGAGGCAACGGGCTGCCCTCGAACTCCCATTCGTCGAAGAAGACCAGCTCGTCCGCTGCGCGCAACGCGCGGAACGCGGCGTGGCGATACTCGCGAGCGGCGATCCAGAATTCCGGATCGGACAGTTCGAATGTGCCCAATGCGACATCGCTGACCATCCTGGGAGCGTAGTGATGAGGCACGGTCCCCATAGGCTCCTGGTGTGCTGACGTTTGTCGAGATCGAGCGCGCTCTCGTGGTCGTGGCTCATCCCGACGACATCGATTTTGGCTCAGCCGGCACTGTTGCGAGCCTGACCGATGCAGGTGTGGCCGTGACCTACTGCCTGGTGACCGACGGCGACGCCGGTGGCAGCGACCGGGCAATGGCCCGCCACGACATGGCGATGCTGCGACGCGTCGAGCAGACCGAGGCGGCGAAGCACGTCGGTGTCACGGATCTCGTCTTCCTCGGTCACAGCGACGGGCGTGTGCAAGCCACACTCCAACTCCGTGCCGACATCAGCACCGTTATTCGGCGTGTCCGCCCGCGTGTGGTCATCACGCAATCGCCGATGCGCAATCTCGATCGCATCTACGCCAGCCATCCTGATCATCTGGCCGTCGGCGAGGCGACATTGTGTGCCGTCTATCCCGACGCCCGCAACCCGTTCGCGTTCCCGGAGCTCTTCCAAGAGGCCCTCGAGCCGTGGGCGGTCGATGAGATCTGGATAGCGGGCGGGGGCGATGCAACGCACCCGGTCGACGTCACTGCTGCCGTAGAGCGAAAGATCGCTGCGCTGATGTCCCATGTCAGCCAACACGTCGATCCACACGCGATCGAGGCGATGGTCCGTGACTGGATGATGAGCAATGCCAAGAAGTTCGGATTGCCCGACGGAGCGTCCGCCGAGGCGTTTCGAATCGTCGATACCCGTTAGCTACCATTCGGTAACAATGCTCCAACAAGGGGAACACCATGCCTGAAGCTGTCATCGTCGCCACCGCCCGCAGCCCGATCGGGCGAGCCAACAAAGGATCCCTCGTCTCGATGCGTCCCGATGACATGTCGGTGCAGATCATCGAGGCGTTGCTGAAGAAGGTCCCACAGGTGCAGGGCGCCGACATCGACGACCTGATGATGGGCATCGGCCAACCAGCGGGGGAGGGCGGGTTCAACATCGCCCGCGTCGTCGCCGTGCTCGCCGGCCTCGACGACGTTCCCGGTGTCACGGTCAATCGCTACTGCTCGTCGAGCCTGCAGACGATCCGCATGGCCTACCACGCGATCAAGGCCGGTGAGGGCGATTGCTTCATCTCCGCCGGCGTCGAGACGGTCAGCCGCTATGCGTCGGGTGCCAGCGACACGGCCCCCAACCCCGTGTTCAGGCCATCGGGCGAGCGCACCAAGGTGCGTGCCCAGGGTGGTCAAGGTTCGTGGACACCGCCGGCGGGACTTCCCGACATGTACATCGCCATGGGCCAGACCGCCGAGAACGTGGTCGAGTTCGAGGGTGTCACCCGTGAGGAGATGGATCGCTTCGGTGTGCGCTCGCAGAACCTGGCATGTGAGTTCGTGGAGAACGGGTTCTTCGACAACGAGATCACGCCGCTCACGCTCGAGAACGGAACGGTGGTCAGCAAGGACGACGGGCCTCGTCCGGGTACCAACTACGAAACGGTCAGCCAGTTGAAGCCCGTGTTCCGACCGGATGGCACGATCACAGCCGGTAACGCTTGCCCACTCAACGACGGCGCCGCAGCCGTGATGGTCATGAGCGACACCAAGGCAAAGCAACTCGGCATCACACCGCTCGCTCGAATCGTCGCCTCGGGCGTCAGCGGGATCAATCCCGAGATCATGGGCCTCGGTCCCATCGAAGCCTGCCGGCAGGCGCTGGACAGGGCGGCGATGACGATCGATCAGATCGATCTCGTCGAGATCAACGAGGCGTTCGCAGCGCAGGTCATCCCTTCCGCCAAGCACCTCGGTATCCCGATGGACAAGCTCAACGTGCACGGCGGGGCGATAGCCCTCGGCCATCCGTTCGGCATGACCGGTGCGCGCATCATGACAACGCTGATCAACGGATTGCAGTACGAGGACAAGACGTTCGGTCTCGAGAGCATGTGCGTCGGCGGCGGCCAGGGCATGGCCATGATCGTCGAGCGGTTGAGCTGACCCGGAGCTCTAACGACTTTCGGCGCGGACCCGGATGGTCTCGGGCTCGTTGGGCAGTTGGATTGCGCGGACGATGTAGTGCTGGTCTGCCGTCAGCAACTCGGCCAGTGCCCAGCAGGCATCCGACTCGCGTTGGCCATCGCCGATCGGGTGCAGTTCGTCGACATCGAGCCCAGCCGAGTCCGCCTCGGCGTGCCACAGGGCCACAAGCCCTCGGCGCAGCTCAGGATCGTCGATCAGGTCAACTCCGTGCAGGCATAGTTCGACGCTCGTGATCGTGACGGGTTGCAGCTCCGCACGGTTGACCACGTCGCCGCTGAGCTCGCCATCGAGCATCACCACGATCGGTCCGCCGTTGCCGGAAACACCACCGACGAAGCCGTAACGAATCAACGGCCAGCCATCGTCTCCGGTCGTTTCGAACCGAACTCGATCACCTGGCCGGTACATCATGCCGACGCCTCGGCAAGTATGGCGTCGCTGAATGCGGGCCACATCGTCAAGGCCTCTTCGGCCCATTCGTCATACGGACGATCAGTCAGGGCGAGGCAGGCCACCCCCACGGCAGGATCCACCCACATGAAGGTACCGGCCCCGCCGAAATGTCCAAACGTC
>JANMMQ010000190.1:0-2973 GCA_031373465.1 Ilumatobacteraceae bacterium
GGCCGTATTGGGAGGCCAGTCTGGAGCACGGGCAGTGGGAGTACAATTCAGCGGCTCGCCTTCGAGCGCCATTCGCGCCACCGAGAGGCGACTTCGGCAACTTGGACGACACGCCTTACGAACGGATCGGCATACCGACGCTGTTGACCGCTGGGGCGCAAGACAGGTTGCGCGAACCGGGCTACGCCGTTGAGATCGGTCAGCGCATCCCCCGCTGCGACGTCATTGTCTATGACCCCTGTGGACATTGTCCGAACGTCGAACGCGCTGAGGAGTGGAACGCCGATGTTCTCAGTTGGCTGGAGAATACGGAGATCGGCTCGTGATCGACGTACTGGTTCCTGGCAATGCGATTGTCGACGAGATCGGTGACCTGCCCTCCACGGTACGCCTCGTTCCGGTCGGCCCGGATGAATACCCAAGTTCCGGCGAGGTCCTGATCTTCGGCGCGGAGATTCGCCACCTGCTACCGAAGCTCGGAGACATCGCAGGTTTGCGACTGGTGCAGACCTTGAACGCCGGAGTCGATTGGATCCTGCCGCACGTTCCGCCGGGGGTAACCGTGTGCAATGCGAGCGGTGTTCACGATGGTCCGGTGGCCGAGTGGGTCGTCGGAGCAATGATCGTGATGGAACGGCGGCTCATGCGGTTCGTCGACTCGCAGCGCGAGCAGCGGTGGGACGGATCGGGGAACGCGTTGACGACAGATCCCGATGACATCGAGGCGGACGACATCGAGGGCAAGCGCGTGCTCATCGTCGGCCACGGTTCGATCGGGAGGGCTGTCGAAGCTCGCCTGCGTCCGTTCGGTGCCTCTGTCGTGGGTGTTGCCTCCACATCCCGTGAAGGCATCTTCGGGCCCGAATCCCTGCCGGCGCTGCTTCCAACCGCAGATGTCGTTGTGTTGCTCACTCCGCTCACCGACTCGACGCGCGGATTGGTCGATGCTGCATTCCTGGCCCAGATGCGCGACGGCGCGCTATTGGTCAACGCGGCCCGAGGAGCGCTAGTCGATCAGGACGCGCTTGAGGTGGAGCTACGGCAGGGTCGCTTGCGCGCTGCATTGGATGTGACTGAACCCGAACCATTGCCCGAGAGCCACACGTTGTGGACTGCTCCAAACTTGTGGATCACACCGCACGCAGGTGGAACGTCGCGACGCTGGAAGAAACGCGCCTACCGGTTGGTCGGTGAACAGCTGCGCCGTTACGCGACCGGGCAGCCACTCGCCAACGTACGCGGTGACTACTAGACCGGCTTGTCGATCGTCACCCTCTCTGGCGCTACCTGGACGACAGTCCGCCATCGACGGGGAGGCAAATGCCGGTGATGTAGCGGGCACGGTCAGAGGCGAGGAATGCGACTGCGTTGGCCACGTCTTCCGGCTCGATCCAGGCGATGGGCATCGAATGGAAGCTCTTGAAGAGATCGACGACATCGGCACGGCCAGGGTTGGGCAGTTCGGGGCGGAACATGCGGTAGGTGAACTCGTTGTGAATCATGTCGGTGTTCGCCGCCGTCGGATGCACTGTGTTGACGCGGATGCTGCGATCGCCAAGTTCTACCGCAAGGCTGCGCATCATGCCGATGACTCCATGCTTGCTCGCCGCGTAGTGAGAGAGGTTCGGTGGAGCCTTGATGCCGCCGTTGGCCGAACTGGTAATGATGATCGATCCACCTCGGGCCTGCTGCAGCATGCGCGGAATGGTTGCCTTCATCGTGTTCCACACGCCCGTGAGGTTGACGTCGATGACTTCCTGCCAGACCTCTCGCGGCATTTCCTCGATCGGCGCCCCGCCGGCGATGCCGGCATTGGCCACGACGATGTCGATGCCACCGAGTGACTCGGCCGCGCCGTCGATCGTCTTACAGAGCTCGTCGAGATCTCGGACGTCAGCGCTGATTGCTTGCGCTGTTCCGCCGGCAGATTCGATGATGCCGACGGTCGTCAGCAGGTCCTCCCATGTAGCGCCTGCGTAGGGGGTCGACTCGAGCGACTTGCAGATGTCAACCGCGATGATCGCCGCTCCGGATTGCGCCAGGCGCACAGCGTGCGCTCGGCCCTGCCCGCGCGCTGCGCCGGTCACCACAGCGATGCGGCCTTGGAGTTCGCCGTTCACTTGAGCAACGTTCCTGCATCGACAGGCAGAACGATGCCTGTGACGTATCGCGACTCGTCGCAGGCCAGCCAAGTTACAGCGTTCGACACGTCACTCGGCAGTATCCACGGCACCGGCAGAACGTTGAGGGATGTGAACACGTCGACGACGTCGGCTCTACACGGTTTGTCGATGTCTGGGCGGAACATCTGGTATGCCTGCGGCCAGTGGACCATATCCGTGTCGACGGTTGAGGGCGCAATGCAGTTCACCCGAATGCTGTGCGGGCCCATCTCGGTCGCAAGCGACCGGGTGAGACCAACCAGTCCGCTCTTTGAAGCGGAGTAGTGCGCCATGTTGGGGGGACCCTTCACTCCGGCGGCCGAACTGGTGATGATTATTGAGCCTCCAGTACCTCGCGAGATCATCGGTGAGAGAGCCGGGCTGACCGTGTTCCAAACACCCGTGAGGTTGATGGCAATCAGCTCCGACCAATCCGCTGGGGTGATGTCGACCGCAGCCTTCAACTGAATGACACCAGCGTTGGCCACCACGATGTCGACATGACCGAACGTGGTCACGGTCAACTTCATGGCGTCAGCCATCGCGGTGGCGTCACGCACATCGGCCACGATCCTCAGCGCCCGCCGACCTGTTGCCTCGACGAGTGCGACAGTTTCGTCCAGCTGATCTTCGGTTCCCTGCGAATAGGGCACCGCGTCCACCTCGCGACAAATGTCGACGAGTGCTACGTCAGCACCCAAACTGGCCAGCTGCACTGCGTGCGAGCGACCCTGCCCCCGCGCCGCGCCAGTGACGAATGCAACCTTCCCGTCAAGCCGTGAGTTTGGCATGGTTTCTGCGGGCATTCCGA
>JANMMQ010000545.1:0-2488 GCA_031373465.1 Ilumatobacteraceae bacterium
CGAAGGGATCGAGACCGTGATGTTCGCCGCGCCGACGGCGCCCGACGAACGGCTGCCGCTGATCGCTGCACGGGCGCGCGGGTTCCTCTACTCGGTCGGGTTGCTCGGCGTCACCGGTGAGCGCGATCAGTTGGCCGCGACCGCTGCATCGCTGGCGCGACGATTGAAAGCAATCACGGACGTTCCGGTGCTCATCGGCGTCGGTGTGTCCAATGCCACGCAGGCTCGTCAGGCTGTGCAGGTCGCAGACGGTGTCGTCATGGGTGCGTCGGTCGTGCGACGAATGCTCGACGGTGGGGCAGACGCGGTAGGCGAGTACATCGCCGAGGTGCGCGCGGCTATCGATGGCTGAGCTGTGCGAGCTTTGCGCAGCGGCTCGGCTGACGGAGTGGTTCTACGAGGACGACATCTGTTGGATCGCCGAGTGCGAGCAGTGCTACGTGCCCATGGTCGTCTGGAAGCAGCACGACCCGTCGCCCCCGACGTCGGTGCGCGAGTCGATGCTGGAACTGCTCGGCGCCGTGGTCCGCGAGTCGTACGACTTCAACGGCTTCTACATCGACGACAACATGCGGTCGGTTCCCAGCCACTACCACGCCCACGCACGGCCACGGGGCGGATTCTTCGGCCACGGACTGCGTCTCAAGAACTAAGTCTGCGGGGGTCGTTAGTCGGCAAAACGCGAACGGACCGCCGTCAGCGGTTCGTTCGCGTTTTAGTTCCTACTTCGCTAGGTGAGATCAGTACGGGAGGACGATGGGACGACGCATCTGTTGTTCCTTTGGGCTTCCGTCGGCAGCGGCTCGGCCGATTGGTGAGGAACATAGCACAGAAAGTGGCAGAGATTGCAACTCACTTGAGAAGAAGTTGCCAAATTCTTTACCGCGCTGTCTGTGGCGGTCCGTGTCTCAGGGCCTGGGTAGCATCAGGCCATGCTCACTGCCGGTCGATCCGCGCCCGACTTTTCCTTGACGAACCAGAAGGACGAGCCCCAGGAATTGGCTGCACTCCGTGGCAGAACGGTGCTTGTGTACTTCTACCCGAGAGCCGACACGCCCGGCTGCACACAGCAGGCGTGCGGCCTGCGCGACATCGCCGGCAAGGTAGGTGCCACGGTGATCCTTGGGATCAGTCCCGACAAGCCTGCGGCCCTCGCTCGCTTCGCCACCAAGTACGACTTGAACTTTGACCTGCTCTCGGATCCCGACCATTCCGTTGCCGAGGCCTACGACGTGTGGAAGGAGAAGAAGAACTACGGCAAGACGTACATGGGGATCGAGCGCTCGGCCTTCCTCATCGGCGCCGACGGCAAGGTTCGCAACGCTTGGTACAAGATCAGCCCGAAAGACACCCCGACCCGGCTGCTGGAAGCACTGGGCGAATGACACCCCTGCCCTCGCCGGCAGATGTGTTGCCGCATCGGCCGCCATTCCTCTTCGTCGACGAACTGCAGGCCCTCATACCCGGTGTAAGCGCCGTTGGTGTCTGGCACCTGACGGGCGAGGAGTGGTTCTTCCCCGGTCACTTCCCCGGTCGGCCGACGTTGCCCGGCGTGTTGATGTGCGAGGCAATCGCTCAGGTCGGAGCGATTGCGGTGTTGACCGATCCGCGGTTTGCCGGCAAGTTGCCCCTGTTCGGTGGCCTCGACGGGGCACGATTCCGCCGCCAAGTCGAGCCCGGCGACACCTTGGAGTTGCACGTCGAGTTGCAGCGAATGTCGGCTCGTGCCGGCAAGGGGAGTGGACGAGCAGTGCTGCGCGGCGAGACAGCGTGTGAGTGCCAACTGATGTTCGTGATGGTCGACCGCTAGGTCGGCCCGGCTCAGGCGGCTGCGCGCCACAGAGGGGCGGCGACCAGGGTGCAGGTTTCGCACGGCGTACCGCGTTGCACCAACTCCGCGTCGGCGATGAGACCGTGGCGAAAGGCGACCTCTTGAACGACGTCGGGATCGTCGCACGGCCCGCCGAACCATTGATCGACGACATCGACGAGCCCGACGTGTTCGCTGCAGTCGAGCCGAGTGTGTACGAGGTTGGGGCGATCGATGTCGAAGATGACGAATCGTGCGGGGCGGGCGGGGGCATGTCTTTGTGTCATGTGCTGATCATTGCAAGGGGGTGTGATGAAGTTGTTTGACCCTTGCCGCAGAAGGGTTCGGTTGGAGTTGCCCCTGATTTTCGGACACCTATCGTGAGGCGGGCTGACTTCTCGCGACGCAACTTGACCAACTCGCTCCTTGGCGATCTGCGCGACCGGCTTAGCCCAGACGCATCCACCCGAGTTCCGTCATCACCAGGCCGAGTTCAACGGAGCCGGATAGGTGCAATCAATCTGATTCCGAGGTCTCACACAGGACCGAGGATGATGCTCCCATTGTGACCACCGAAACCGAGACTGTTCGAGATCGACGGTGCCGGTTCCCACGACCGCGCTGAGCCGACGACGAGATCGATGTCGAACTCAGGATCGACGACCTTCGTGCCGGCCG
>JANMMQ010000559.1:0-4729 GCA_031373465.1 Ilumatobacteraceae bacterium
CGGCCTGGGTACCCCAGCCCCACCACAACCACGCCTCGACGGCAACATCGCGATGACGGGCTTCGTCGGCGTCAGCGAACAGCATCTCGATCCGGCAGACTAGGCGGCCGTGGTTCGCTATCTCAGCCTCGCCTGGATCGATGCACTCTCCCAAGAGGTCGCCAAGAGCAGCGACCTGGCCGCGCTCGCCGGCACCCACAAGATCGGCGTGACGCAGGTGGTCACCGATGGGCCCGAAGGCGACGTGATCTATCACTTGCGCCTCGGCGACGGCAACGCGTCGTTCGGTGCCGGCCCGGCAGACGGCGAAGACGTTCGGATGCACCAGTCATGGGCCACCGCCACGGCCGTGGCCACGGGCGATCTCAACGCCCAAGAGGCGTTCATCAAGGGCTTGATCCGGCTCACTGGAAACCAGCAGAAGCTGATCGATTCGCAGCCCGTCTTCGCCGCGCTCGACGCAGTGTTCACCTCCGTTCGCGAACAGACCGAATACCGCTGACGCCGCCGTGCCCGAACTTCCAGAAGTCCAAGCCCACGCCGAGCGATTGACGGCGCAGTTCAGCGGGACCAACTTGGCCAAGTTCACACCGCTGACCTTCACGGCGTTGAAGACCGCTGTTCCCCGACCCGATGTTGCCTACGGCTTGCCTCTCCAATCGGTCGGCCGCAGCGGCAAGTACCTCCTGGCGCACTTCGACCCCGTCACGTTCGTCGTGCACCTGATGCAAGGTGGGCGCCTGCTCGTCGACGAGAAGCAATCGGCAAAGCCGCGCAACGGTCAGGCAAGGTTCGTCTTCGAAGAGGGCCCGGCATTGCTGTTGACCGAGGCGGGCACGGAACGGCGGGCCGGCGTGTGGTGTGTCGCCAACGGTGCGCTCGGCGGACCGCCACTCGACAGGCTCGGCCCCGAGGCACTCGACGTCACGCCGCCGTCGCTTGCCGAGTCGTTTGCCAAGACCAACATGCGCATTCACGGCTACCTGCGCGATCAGCACCAGATCGCTGGGCTAGGTCGCATGCTGGCCAACGAGATCTGTCACCGAGCAAAGATCTCGCCGTTCGCAATGACGGGCAAGCTAGGCGTCGAAGGCGCTTCCGCAATCGTCACAGCCATCCACGAGGCGGTTGACGAGGGATTGGCGTACGAACGAACGCGGCCCGACATGAGCTCGTCGAAAGATCGTCCCGGCGGCGTGCACGGTCGGGTCGGCCAATCGTGCCCTGTGTGCGGCGACACGATCCGCTCGGTCTCGTACAGCGGATACACAGTGGCCTACTGCCCGACGTGTCAGACCGGCGGCAAGGTCCTCGCCGACAACACAACCTCGCGCTTCCTCAAGTAGCCATCTACCCTGGGGGGATGCCAGTTCACCTGCGTGCCGAGCCGTCCGACTACGCCCCCGCGGTGCTGGCGCCCGGCGACCCCCGACGAGCCACGTACATCGCCGAGACGTTCTTCGATCCGGGCGCGAAGTTGGTCAACGAAGAACGCGGGATGTTGGGCTACACCGGCACGTTCAAGGGCCGGCCGATCAGCGTGCAATCGGTTGGCATGGGGTGTGCCAGCGCGGCGATCTACTACAGCGAGTTGATCCAACTCGGTGTCAAGCGGATCATCAGGGTCGGGACCGCGGGAGGCCTGGCTGACGGTCTGCGCATGGCCGACACCGTCGTAGCGATCAGCGCGACTTCCGACGACCCGATCATCGGGCACCTGACCAATGGCGAGCCGCATGCCCCGACGGCTTCGTGGTCGCTGATCGAGTGCAGTGTCGGCCTGGCCCGGGCCAGTGGGGCAACGGTGCACGTCGGACCGATCGTGTCGAGCGCGTTGTTCTACGACCCGCGCGAAGGTGTGATGCAGCGTTGGAAGGATCGCGGTCATCTCGCGGTCGAGATGGAAGCCTCGGTGCTGTACACGCTTGGCGCGCTGCACAAGATCGAGACCTTGTGCATGGTCACGATCAGCGACATCATCGCCGCGGCAGAAGGGACCTCCGAGCGAATCAGCGACGAGGAGCTGAAGTTGGGCGTCGATCAGATGACGGCAGTGGCCTGTGATGTGGCGATCGCCGACCTGAGCTAGTTCAGATCAGACCGAGATCCTTCACCGCGTCGCGCTCCTCGGCCAGTTCAGCGACTGATGCGTCGATCTTTGCGCGGGAGTAGTCGTCGATGTCGAGACCCTGCACGATCGAGTAATCGCCGTTCTTGCACACGCACGGGAACGATGAGATCAAACCCTCGGCCACGCCGTACGAACCATCGGACGGGATCGCCATCGAGACCCAGTCACCCTCGGGAGTGCCCAGCGTCCAGCTGCGGATGTGGTCGACAGCGGCGTTGGCTGCCGAGGCGGCTGATGACGCGCCTCGAGCCTCGATGATGGCTGCGCCACGCTTCGCCACGGTGGGGAGGTAGGTACCATCGACCCAGGCATGGTCGTTGACGAGCTCGTAGGCGTTCTTGCCATTGACCTTGGCGTGGAACAGGTCCGGGTACTGGGTGACGGAGTGGTTGCCCCAGATCGTCATGTTGGTGATGTCGTTCACAGTTGTGCCGGACTTGATCGCCAGTTGGCTCATCGCTCGGTTGTGATCGAGGCGTGTCATTGCCGTGAACCGCTTCGGGTCCAGACCGGCTGCGTTGCGCATCGCGATCAACGCGTTGGTGTTGGCCGGATTGCCGACGACCAAGATCTTCACGTCCTTCTTGGCACTCCTGCTGAGTGCGGCACCCTGCGGCTTGAAGATCCCGCCATTTGCACTGAGCAGATCGCTTCGCTCCATACCGGCCTTGCGAGGCATCGCCCCGACGAGCAGCGCCACGTCGGCGTCGCCGAATGCAGCGTCGGCGTCGTCCGTGCAGACAACATCGCTCAACAACGGGAAGGCGCAATCGTCGAGCTCCATCTTCACGCCACCGAGTGCACCCAACGCCGGCGTGATTTCCAAGAGCTGGAGGATGACCGGGGTGTCGGGTCCCAGCATCGACCCAGACGCAATACGAAACAACAGGCTGTAGCCGATCTGGCCGGCAGCACCGGTAACGGCAACACGAACAGGTGTGGTCATGCAGCCGAGCGTAGGTCGCCGATCGCGAAGGTCAAAAGCGCGTCACGTGGGGAGACCGAGCGCCCCGAGGATGATGTCTCGATAGAACTGCTTGGCCGTGTCGTCGCTGAGGTGAACGCCACCGTCGCTTGACGACAGATGGCCGGAGATCTCTTCGGCGCGCGCTTGCCAGTCGAGCACCACCACGTTGGGGTAGCTCTCCGGTAGGGCGCGGATGATCGCATTGTTGCCGTCGATCCACGGCTTCGGAGCTTTGACGGTCATCACCACGACGCGCGGGACGTCGGTCAACTCCTTGAGAATCGCGTCGTAGTCCTGGCGGGTCACGGTCCCATTGGTACCGAGTTGGATGACGACGCCCAACTTGATGTGGTACCTCGTTTTGGCGAGGTTCAACTGCTCGAGCTCCCACTCGGGTCCTTTGGACACCTCGGCGAAGGTTCTGATGCCACGGTCCTCGAGCACAGGCTTTGCACCGAGCATGACCGATTCGCCGAGGGCCAGAATCGGAATGTCTTGCAGCACGGTGGTCGGCGGTGCCGTCGACGGCGGAGGCACCGTCGGTGCGGGCGCAACCTGCCCGGGCGCAACCGTCGGCGATGGAGCAACTGCGTTGGGCTGCGCCGCGATGGTCGTGGAGGGGACCTCGGCAGGAAGGGTCGCGCCGATGCTGCGACCAGCAGCGCTGTCGCACTCGATCTGGCCGACGCATTGGTTGCTGGCCATCGCGATGCTGACACCGGCAAACCCGACTAACGCTGCGCTGGCGATCCCCACACCCGCGAGGCGTTGCCGCCGTTGGTAGGCGCCTGCGGTGCGCGGACGACGGTCTCCGCGCAGCCACTCGCCGAGACGACCTTGCCGGATCGGGAGTTCGATGTAGCGATAGCTCGCTTCGGTGATCGGCAATGTGAACGCCATGGCCACGATCCACTTCGTCACACTGAGCGGCACACCTGCCTGGCCACGGATGATCTGATAGATCGGCCAGTGGTACAGGTACATGCCGTAGCTGCGCGTGCCGACGTAGTTGAAGATCGGGTTACCCAGCAACCTGCCCATCAGCGCCCGCTGATGAGTCACCGCGGCGATCACCATCAATGTCGCCAGACCGGTGAAGAAGAAACCGCCGCGGAAGAGCCAAGGGTCGAAGCGAATGCCGGTGGAATGCCCGTCGGTCGACAGCTTGATGTTCCATGCCAGGAAGGCAAGCGCGGCAATGCCCAGCACGGCCAACCCGTCGAGGTAGCGGGCCTTGTCGCGTACAGCGCCACGCAGGAGGGCCATCGGCCTCCACACCATTGCGAAGGCCGCGCCCATCATCAGCCCGCCGGCGCGGCTCAACGTTCCGAGATAGAGGGTCTCGTTGATGCTGATGCAGCGATCGAACAACTTCCAGTAGCCGTTCATCGCATCTGGCGCGCAGGTCGTGGCAACATCGCCCCCGGCATACAGCACACCGACGATGAGTGCGACCGCCGCGCTGCCGCCGAACAGCCATAGGGCCACTCGCGGCAGGCGCCCACGACCGAGCCGCAGGATGCACACCATCACCAGCGGCCAGATCAGGTAGAACTGCTCCTCGACGGCTAGTGACCAGAGATGCCGAAAGGGCACGAACGCCTCGTTGGCGGTGTATCCCTGACCGACGA
>JANMMQ010000587.1:0-3466 GCA_031373465.1 Ilumatobacteraceae bacterium
GGTGAAATCAGCCCGGCCACTGTCGGCGACGTTGTCGATGAGGCCGCTCATCACCTCCCGCATGAATGGCCGAAGCCGGTCGGCGGCGCGCGGTGAGAAGGCAGGCGCGACCAGCCGACGCAACCGCGTGTGCATGTCGCCCTCAGCCGACAGGATGCTGACCTGCTGGCGTTCGAGGAATGCCGGGTTGGTGATGCCCATCAGCTCGGGAATCCGGCTGACCGCGCTGTGCCAGCGCTTGTCGCGGAGGATGGCCGTTGCATCGTCGTAGTGCAGCACCGCGTAGCCGAACATGTTGCGGACCAGCCACTGGTCGGCGTCGAGCGCCATGCGCCTTGCGAACCGCTGATCGAACGTGCCGTCGGACGCGGAGATCTCTGGCAGGTCGAGTTCCGAAACAAGCGTTGCCATGGGAAGAACGCTATGCCGCCGGGGCTTAGTTCAGCGCAGCGAGCGGCTCGATGAACGGCGTACCGAGGAACTCGGCGACGGGGCTGTTGGTGACCTGGCCGCCGTATGTGTTGAGGCCGAAGGACAGCGCAGGGTCGCGCCGGCAGCCGCCTGCGGCGCCATGAATAGCCACCTCGAGTTGATACGGAAGCGTCGCGTTGGTCAGGGCGTAGGTGCTGGTGTGGGGCACGGCGCCGGGCATGTTGCCCACCGCGTAGTGCAACACTCCGTGCAATTCGTAGACCGGCTCGTTGTGGGTTGTCTCGTGGATGGTCTCGATGCAACCACCTTGATCGATCGCGACATCGACGATCACGGCGCCGGGCTTCATCATCTTGACCATGTCTTCGGTGACGACGACTGGTGCACGGCCACCGGCCACGAGCACGGCGCCGATCACCAGGTCGGCGTCGGCGACGTTGCGCTCCAGCGCACCTCGGTTGGAGGCCAACGTCACGATCCGCCCCTTGTTGATCTGATCGACCCACCGCAAACGGTCCAAGTTCTTGTCGAAGAGCACGACCTCGGCCTCCATGCCAGCGGCGATCCAAGCCGAGTTCCAACCGACGTTGCCCGCACCGAGGACCACGACCTTGGCGGGCTGCACCCCGGGTGCGCCGCCCATCAGCACGCCGCGGCCGCCGTTGTGCCGCTCCAGGTAGTGCGCGCCGATCTGCGGAGCAAGTCTGCCGGCCACTTCACTCATCGGAGCCAGCAAAGGGAGCGCGCCGGTGTCGAGTTGAACGGTCTCGTAGGCGAGCGCGGTGCATCGCGAGTCGATCAAGGCCTTGGCGACGACTGGATACGCGGCCAGGTGCAGATACGTGAACAGGGTCAGGTCAGCACGCAGGTACTTGAACTCGTCTTCCATCGGCTCTTTGACCTTGACCACCATTTGCTGGGCCCATGCGTCGGCCGCTGTCGGCACGATCTCGGCACCGGCGGCGCGGTAGTCGAGGTCACTGAAGCTTGCGCCGACACCGGCGCCGGTCTCGACGAAGACGTTGATCCCCAAACGTTCGAACTCGCGCACGCCATCGGGTGTCATGGCCACCCGGTACTCGTTGTTCTTGATTTCCTTCGGTACTCCGACGGTTCGGATCACGGGTGAGGTCATGATGGAATCTTGCGCCGGATTGCGCCGTTGATCAACGACCAATACTGCGGCAAGATGATGGTATGACCGACCAAAATATGGTGATTGACGATATCGACCGTCAAATCATCGGCACACTGCAGCAGCACGGTCGAATCAGCTGGCGAGATCTGGCCGAATCGGTTCACATGGCCGCAAGCTCCGTCGCCGATCGGGTCCACCGGCTCGAGGCCGCAGGTGTCGTGCGAGGGTATCGCGCCAGCATCGACCCGTCAGCGTTGGGCCGCGATGTCCGCGCCGTCATCGACGTCAGCTTGCCGTCGGGCGGAGACCCTGCAGCGTTCGAGGCTCGATTGGCGGAGCGCGACGAAGTCGAGCTGGCCCTCTACGTCACCGGGCCCGCCGACTACACGGTCATCGTCGACTGCTCAGGAGCCGAAGGTCTCGACGCGTTCATCCGCTGGCTGAAGGCCGAAGGCGGTGTCGCTCGAACCGAGAGCAAGTTCGTGTTGCGCCCCGTTATCGGATAGGTCAAGATCGGCGGCGATTCGCAACGAGGCGAGCAGCCACCAAGGGGGATACGAGACGCATGAAAGCGTTCCAGAACTTCATCAACGGCAAACACGTCGACGCCGTCGACGGGCGCACCACCCCGGTCATCAATCCGGCAACGGGTCAGCAGTACGCAACGGCGCCGCTGTCCGGCGAGGCCGACATCGACATCGCGATGAAGGCGGCGGCAGCGGCCTTCGAGACGTACCGCGAGACGACACCGAGCGAGCGTTCGCTGGCTCTGTTCCGACTGGCCGACGCTGTCGAAGCCCGCGCCGACGAGCTCATCGAGTTGGAGGTCGAGAACACCGGAAAGCCCATCCATCTGACGCGCAGTGAAGAGATCCCCCCGATGGTCGATCAGATCCGGTTCTTCGCCACGGCAGCCCGCCATCTCGAAGGCAAGAGCGCCGGTGAGTACATGCGCAACATGACATCGTTCATCCGGCGCGAACCGATCGGCGTCTGCGCTCAAGTGGCGCCGTGGAACTACCCGATGTTGATGGCTGTGTGGAAGTTCGGGCCGGCGCTGGCGGCGGGCAACACCGTCGTGCTGAAGCCCAGCGATACAACTCCTGCCAGCACCACGAAGCTCGCCGAGATCGCTGCAGAGTTCTTCCCGGAGGGCGTGTTCAACGTCATCTGCGGAGATCGCGACACCGGCAGGGCGATGGTGGTGCACGAGATCCCCAGCATGGTCAGCGTCACCGGTTCCGTGCGCGCCGGCCAGGAGGTTGCCGCTGCGGCTGCGCAAACGCTCAAGAGAGTTCATCTCGAGCTAGGCGGCAAGGCGCCGGTCGTCGTGTTCGACGATGCCGACATCGCAGCTGCAGCCGAGGCCATTGCAATCGCCGGCTACTTCAACGCCGGTCAGGACTGCACGGCAGCCACCCGCGTGCTCGCCGGCCCTCGGGTTTACGACGACTTCGTCGACGCCCTCGCCGAGCAGGCCAAGAGCACCCAGACCGGCATGCCCGACAACGAAGGCGTGCTGTACGGCCCTGTCAACAACTCCAACCAGCTCGCCCACCTTGGCGGAATGGTTGATCGCGCTCCAGATCACGCGAACGTCGCGGCCGGCGGAAAGGCAGTCAGTGGAAAGGGGTTCTTCTTCGAGCCGACGGTCATCAGCGGGCTGCACCAGGACGACGAGATGATCCAACGCGAGATCTTCGGTCCCGTCATCACGGTGCAGAAGTTCAGCGACGAAGACGAAGCGGTTCGTTGGGCCAATGGCGTGGAGTACGGACTGGCGTCGAGCGTGTGGACGAAGGACTTCGGCCGGGCGATGCGCACGTCCAAGCGGCTCGACTTCGGGTGCGTGTGGATCAACACCCACATCCCGTTGGTGGCCGAGATGCCTCACGG
>JANMMQ010000012.1:0-1831 GCA_031373465.1 Ilumatobacteraceae bacterium
GCTGGCAGCCGAGCTCACGCTGCAGCCGGTGCGTCGCTACGGGGTCGACGCCGCCGTTCTGTACAGCGACATCGTGGTGCCAGCTCACGCGGTCGGCTTCGGCATCGACGTCGCTCCGGGCACCGGGCCGGTCTGCGATGCGCCGCTGCGGGTCCCGGACGACCTCCGGAGGCTTCGGCCGTTCGAACCAGAAGCCGACACGCCGTACGTGTTGCAGACCGTCAAGATCCTTGCCGCGGAGCTGCCCGACTCGGTGCCCCTGTTGGCGTTTGCCGGTGCTCCCTTCACGGTCGCCAGCTATCTGATCGAGGGCCGGCCGAGCCGGACCTACGAGCACACCAAGCGGTTGATGCACACGCAGCCGGACCTCTGGCACGACGTGATGCAGCGGTTGGTGCAACACGCGACGGCTTCGATCGCCAGCCAACTCGATCGTGGGGCGCGCGCCTTTCAATTGTTCGATTCATGGGCCGGCGCGCTGAGCCGCGCCGACTACGACTCGTTCGTGCTCCCCCACAGCGCCGCTGTGTTCGGGGGATTGGCGGCCAGTCATCCGCACGTTCCGGGCATCCACTTCGGCATCGGCTGCGATCACCTGCTCGAGTCGATGCATGCTGCGGGACCCCGAGTTCTGGGCCTCGACTGGCGCACTTCGATCACAGACGCGCGCAGCCGAATGGGTGGCGATCTCGTCGTGCAGGGCAACCTCGATCCGGCGATGGTGCTGGCCGGAACCGAGACTGCGCGTGCTGGCACCGACGCTGTGCTGGCCGACAACGGCGGTCATCCCGGCCACATCTTCAACCTCGGCCACGGGGTGCAGCCCAACACCGACCCCGACGTTCTCCGCGCCGTGGTGGATCACGTCAAGGAGCGCACTGCTCGATGACCGAAACGAGGACGGCGGTGATGCTGATGGGGTACGGCACGCCGCGCACTCCTGCCGACATCCTGCCGTACTACACCGACATCCGCCGCGGCAACCCTCCGACCGCCGAGCAACTGGAGAACTTGACGGCTCGATACGAAGCGATCGGCGGCATCTCGCCGCTCGCACAACGCAGCGAGGCGCAACGCCGCGCGGTGCAAACCGCGTTGGACGGCATCGCCGAAAGTCGATATCACGTCGTCCTCGGGATGAAGCACGCCACGCCGTTCATCGAGGAGTCCGTCGATGATCTGGCCGCGAGGGGGTTCCGGCGCATCGTCGGCCTGGTCCTCGCGCCGCACTACTCGGCGTTCTCTGTCGGCCAGTACCTCGATCGTTTGACTGCAGCAGCGGCACTCCACGACATCGCCGTCGCGTCGATTCGAAGTTGGGCGACCGAGCCGGCGTTCATCGATTTCATTTCAACGGCAGTGCGCGAAAAGCTGGCGTCACTGCCCGATGAAACCCGCGTGCTGTTCACATCCCACTCACTGCCTGAACGGATCCTGGCCAGCGGCGACCCGTACCCGTCGGAGTTGCAGGCGACGGCGCAATCCGTGTCGTCGGCGGTCGGGCTCGACAACTGGGGTGCGGCGTGGCAGAGCGCCGGTCGAACACCTGAGCCGTGGCTGGGCCCCGACATCTTGCAGGTGATCGACGAGCTCGCGGCAGACGGACAAACGAGGGCCGTTCTGGTCAGTGCCGTCGGGTTCGTCGCCGATCATCTCGAGGTGCTCTACGACCTCGACATCGAAGCGTGCCGACGGGCCACGTCACAGGGTCTCGCGTTCGAACGCACTCCGTGTGTCAACGACGATCCCGCAGTGATGGCCGCCCTGGCCGATCTCATCATCGGCGCAACATGAACGAGCCGAAGAAGATCGCCGTGATCGGCGGGGGCAT
>JANMMQ010000053.1:0-6482 GCA_031373465.1 Ilumatobacteraceae bacterium
CGAGGACAACAGCCACGGGATGATCCGCACGGAGGTTCGCTGTCGCCGATGCGCATCACACCTCGGCCACCTCTTCCCCGACGGTCCTGCGCCGACCGGCCAGCGCTACTGCATGAACAGCCTTGCCCTCGATCTGGTCACTGACGAGCACTAGGACGTCCAAGCGGTGCTGCTC
The DNA here is from genome assembly GCA_031373465.1 of Ilumatobacteraceae bacterium. Taxonomy (GTDB): domain Bacteria; phylum Actinomycetota; class Acidimicrobiia; order Acidimicrobiales; family Ilumatobacteraceae; genus JAENVT01. Next base: position 176 of record JANMMQ010000053.1, read on the forward strand.
GGCCACCAACGCAGTGTTCGCAACCCAGGTCTGAAGCGACGTCGATCTCGGACTGTCCGTTCAGTCTGAAGTAGATCAGTACGGCGGCGGATTACGCCGTGCAAAACGTTGCTACCCCGCAGGTGACGCACAATGCGGAGACAGCCACTTGACATGTAACTGTTTGGTTACCTATCATGCCGTCGTGGACATCGTGTTCAAGGCCCTTGCTGATCCGACACGGCGCAAGCTGCTCGACGATCTGTACCGCGAGGACGGCCAGACGTTGGGTTCGCTGGTCGAACGTTTCTCGATGTCACGAATCGGGGTGATGAAGCATCTCAACCTTCTCGAGGCCGCCGGGCTCGTGGTCACCAAGCGTCGCGGCCGGGAGAAACTCCACTTCCTCAACCCCATTCCGATCCGGCTCGTCCACGACAGGTGGGTGGGCAAATACACCGAGCCATGGGCGGCAGCGCTCGTCGGCCTCAAGCACAGCATGGAGAACGAAATGGAAAAGGTCTTCGAGATCTACATCCGCACGACACCCGAGCGCCTCTGGGAGGCCATCACCGACCCCGAGATCCGGCGCAAGTTCCAATTCGGCAACACGATCACTTCGGATTGGTCACCCGGCTCGCGGTTCGAGATGAGCAACCCGGGTGCACCCGGCGTCGTGTTGGGCGAGGGCGAGAACCTCGAGGTGGACCCACCGCGACGGCTCGTTCAGACGATGCGCGCGCTGTGGGGCGACGACGTCAAGAGCGAAGGAACATCGCGGGTCACGTGGGAGATAGAGCCCATCCAGGACTCTTGCCGGCTCACCGTCACCCACGATCAACTGCGTGAGGGCGCCAACGACCAACTGTACGGTGGCTGGCCGATGATCCTGTCCGGTCTGAAGACATGGCTCGAGACGGGCGAGGTGCTGACCACCCCGGGATCCTTGATGTACAGCTGAGGTCCCTGTACAGCGGGCCACGGACACTGAGGCCACGGACAATGAGGCCACGGTGTTTGCACCGGTGATCGACGGGGTATCTGCGATGCCATGAATTTCGAGGTGGCACGACCATGGCAGTGGTGAAGTCCTTGTGGGCGTCGATCCAGGGCGACCCCGTGTTCATGCGACGGGTCAATGGCTGGTTGACGATCTTCTGGATCCTGATGATCCCGTTCTCGGTCATGATGGGGTTGCTCAGCAGCGTCGCCTACGTGTCGACCCTTTCCCTGTGGGCTCTGGTGTCAGGGCACTGGTCGGCCTGGCAGGCGGCCAGGGTGGAGGTCGAGCAGATGGCCGAAGCGGACGATCTCGCCAAGAACCCGATCGAGGAGCGTGTCGTCGAGAAGTTGGTCAAGGAGACGACCGTCGAGCCAGTGAGCGGCGCGCCAGCGTCGTCGACGACGACGACCACGACAACCACGACCGAGAATGCGCCGCCGGCAGGTGCCGCCGACGCACCGTGGATTCGCTCGCGCCTCGCGGAGATCTCGGGGCAGATGGCCGAATTGCAGCAGCATCTTGAAGATGCAGTCCCTTCTCCTGGTTAGGTGATCTCACCACGCCTTGTGAAAGTGGCACTGCCTTGACATCATTGCGACGTGTTCCGTGGGGATTCAGTCGACCAGGACTTCCGGCGTGGGTACGTTGCTGCAAGCCTCATCGCGTGCGCGGTGCTGATCGTCGTCGACTGGACGTCCGATTCGGTCATTCTGATCCCGCTTCTCGTGCTCTCGCCGTTGATCGCCGCGGGCGGCACGCGTCGTGGCACGCTGCTCGTGGCGGTCGTTGCTGCAGCGGGCTCAGTTGTTCTCGGTTGGGCCGACGACATCGCCGGAACGCGTCGCCATTGGGTCGCCATCGCCACGACCATGTTCGGTGGCGCCCTCGCAGTCTGGGTCGCCGCCACTCGCGCAGCCCGCGATAGCCAACTCGCCGACTCCCTGCCCATCATGCGTCGTGCCGATCGGCTCAAGGCGGCGCTGGCCACCGGCCGGATGGGGGAGTGGTCGTGGGATCGTCGCACCGGGGCGGTCGTGTGGGATTCGAACGTGGCGATGCTCTTCGGTCACGAAAGCGAGCCGTTCACAGGCACCTTCGAAGAATGGCTCGAACACATCGATGAGCGCGACCGCGAAATGGTGGAAGCCGCGGTGGTAGCAGGGATGGAGAAGCGCGAACCATTCCGTTTCGACCATCGTTGCAGATGGCCTGATGGCACCGTCCACTGGATCGAGGGGATCGGCGATGTGGTCGTCGCCCACGATGGCGATGAGATCATCGGAGCATTCGGCTTGGCGATCGACATCGACGAGCGTCATCGCGAAATCGAAGAGCGCACGCGCCTGCTCGAGTTGGAGCGGCATCAGCGCGAGAGAGTCGAGTATCTCGCGAAGGTCAACGACGTTCTCGCCTACTCGGTCGATGCGGCGAAGATCACCGAAAGAGTCACTCAATCTGTCGTTCCTCAGTTGGCCGAGTGGTGCTCGATCGTGATCTCGATCGACCGCCCTCGCGATCGTCCGACGATCATCGTGGCCCATGCGGATCCCGCCAAGGTCGAGCTTGCCGAGCAGATTCAACGCGACTACCCCTACGATCCTGACGCTCTTTGGGGCGCGGCACGTGTCATCAAGTCCGGTCGACGCGAGGTTTTGACCGATTTTGACCAATCGGCCTTCGCCGAGCTTCCGGGCGCTGACGTGTTGCAAGAGCTCGGCCTGCGATCCGTGATCACCGCTCCCCTGATCGGTGCCTTGGGACCACTGGGCGCACTGCAGCTGATCCGCTGCGAGGGCCAACCACCGTTCGACGAATCCGATATCGAGCTGATCGAGGAGCTTGCAACGCGTGTCGGCGGCGCTCTCAACAGCGCTGTGCTCTTCGATCGGCAATCACGTGGTCGTGCCGCTCTCGACACGCTTCAGCAGGTCAGCGGTCGCATCGCCTCCGCCGCGACCAGCCCCAAGATCATCCATGCAGTGCTCGCCTACGGCTCAGCGGGCCTCGGTGCGAACGGCGGCGTCATCTTCCTTTTGAGCAACGACGGCGATCTGCTCGTGGAAGAGGCAACTGAGCCATTGGATCCGGCCAGCAGGGAGATCGAGCTCGACGTTGCTCAAGAGGCGATCGACAAGGGCTCGGTCGTGGCCAGGGACGTGAGTTCCGATTCACCGGTGCGCGTCGCGCTTGGCGTCCCCTTGCAAATCCTGAATCGAACGCTTGGCTCTCTGGTCTTCACCTTCAACGAAAGCCGGGAGATCTCGCCTGAGGAGCTGTCGATGCTCGTGTCGCTCGGGTCGCGATGTGCGGGTGCGCTGGAGCGGGCGTCGCTGTACGAGCGCGATCGCGACATTGCCCTCACCTTCCAACATCGGCTGATGCCAGCGCTTCCGCGAACGCCGGAATGGATCGAGGTGGCGGCCGGGTACCGACCGGCATCCGGGCTGGCGATCGGTGGCGACTGGTATCAGGTGCTCGACGCGGGCAACGGACGCATTGCGGCAGTGGTCGGCGACGCCGTCGGCCACGGGCTCGTTGCGGCCGCGGCGATGGGCCAGCTCAGGGCATCGATAGCCACGGCGGTGGCCAACGATCCTGAACCCAATCACGCGGTCGCCGCTGTCGATCTGTTCGCGGTACAGGGCGCAGACACGATCGGCGCATCCGTGGCGTACGTGTTGTTCGACAACGAGGGCTACGCACGTCATACAAGTGCGGGCCACGTGCCGGTGATCTTGGTGCCGGCCTCTGAAAAGTGCCGATTGTTGGAAGGCGGGCGGCGGCCGCTGCTCGGGTTCCGGGCGCCGGAGGAACACAATGTCACCGCCGACTTTCCGTTCGATACCGGCGACATCGTCGTGATGTTCACCGATGGTCTCGTTGAGCGCCGTGGAGAATCGATCGACGACGGTTTGAAGCGCCTGTGCGACACGATCGACGAAACGAGGCACATGTCCCCACAAGCGATGTGTGCCGCGGTCCTCGAAAAGATGACCGACGCCTACGACCCCGACGACGACGTCGCCTTACTTGTCCTCAAGCGGAACTAGCGCGCTGGTTCGTGGCGAAAACAGATCAGCGGCGGCGGACGCTGGTCTGGTCGACCGGGTCGGCGGTGTCATGCTGCCGGCCCTTCTGTGCCACCGCTAGCAAGAGGACGGCTACCAGGGCGAACAGGGCTACCGAGCCCCAACGCCGCCTGGCGCGCTTGCGTCGCGGGCGTGCGAGTACGGGAAGGTCCTCGATACGGGACCGCGCCTCGCCTACCAGATCTGAAAACGTGTCCGACAGATCTGAAAATGTGTCCGACAAGGTGCTTGCACTGGATTCGACGACATTCTTCAAGGAGTTCGACATCTCAGCTCGCTTTCGGTCTCACTTGCGGATTGGTGTACCCCATGTTCACCCGGTCTAATCGTGCGCGACCTCGACCCATCGATCAAGTCCCGGATGCCCGCTTTGTCAGCGTGACGCCGGCGTTCGTGAACTCGTACTCGTCGACGACGGATCGGAGGATGTTGGTGGCAAGCTCGTCGGGCTCGACATCCACGGATCCTGACTCCAAGGTGAGGCCGGCAACCAGTTTATGCCCGTCGAGACGGAACCTGGTACGTACCCGGTCGCCGACGTGGCGTTCGGCAAGCAGGGAGAACACCTCGTCCAGTGCCAGCCGAAGATCGTCGATCTCGTCCACGGTGAACCCTGCTTCGGCGCCCAACGATGCGGCGATCATCCTGACCGTCGACGCGTACCTCGTTCGCAGCGGGACGATCACCTCGAAGTGATCGCCGTCCGCGGAGTTCGGATCGGGTTCGCTGGCCATTGCCCAGAACGCTACAGCGTGTCGACCGCCTACACGTCGGGCGCTGACATCGCTCGGTTGAGTGACATCGGCCGGTTTCTGTCGTTCGTTTCCGCCGAGTGCTGTTTGGCCAGATGAACGGACGGGTAGACCCAGCACATGTCTTCCGGCTCGGAACCGATAGCGGTTGCGCTTGTCAACGATTATGAAATCGTCGTCCACGGGCTGGCGACAATGCTGGCCCCCTTCTCCGATCGTGTCGCAATCGTCGAGATCGATGTCGGTTCTGAGCCCATTCGAAAGGCAGACGTCGCGCTGTTCGACACCTTCGCGGGGCGTCGGTACTCCATCGATCGGGCCCGCCAGATGGTTCACGACGGTGTGGTCGATCACGTCTTGTTGTACACGTGGGATGCCGCTGCAGAGTTCCTGAGCCTGGCCGACGATGCAGGTGTGTCGGGCGTGGTGTTGAAGTCGCAGTCGGGCAGCGACCTCGTCGACGTCATCGAGCGTGTGGCACGTGGTGAGAGGATCGGTTTCGGGAACATCCAGCGCGCTCGCCAGTCATGGGACCACGACTCCCTGTCGATGCGCGAACAGGAAGTGCTCGCACTGATCGCGTTCGGAATGAGCAATGCCGAGATCGGCAGGGAGTTGTTCCTATCGGTCGACACGGTCAAGACCTATGTCCGAAGGCTGTACAGCAAGCTCGGCGTCAGGAATCGTGCTCAGGCCGCGTTGCACGCGGCGAGTCATCATGTCATGCCGCCGCCCGCGCGGCAGGCACATCAGGTGAAGGAATCCGCCTCATGATGCGGGGAGCCTTGTCACCGCCGAGATTGGTAGATCGCGCCGGTACCTGATGAGCGGTTCGGAGCTCCGACCCCACCATGTCGTTCTCGACAGAGAGTACGACGGCACGACGTCGACGCTTCGCGCAGCCAGGACGGACATGGTGGCGTGCCTCAACCGCGAGAACCTAAATGAAGATCTTCTGGAACGCGCCGAACTCGTCTTGAGCGAGCTCGCTTCCAATGCAGTTCAAGCCTCGCCGGGAAATCCATACAAGCTTCGATTGGCACTCGCCGCTGATGGCTCGCTGGTGATGGCACTGACCAGCCACACGTGCAATGGCGGACCCCCGCCACGCAGACCGTGGGGCCCGTCGTTCGTGCTCGCACCCAGCGGCCGCGGACTCATGATCGTCGATGCGCTCTCGGATCGCGTCAACGTGCAGCGCCCTGCCGAGGACACCGTGGTCGTCACGGCAACGCTTCGCTGACGGCGTCGGTCGGTCTACTGGACCGGTCGCGGATAGCGTGACGGCGATGGCAACCGTGCTTCGCCCATGACCGACAATTCCAGTGACAACGAACTGGATTCGCCGGACGACCTGGACGATGTCGATCTTTTTTTCGAGTTCGCGTCGACACGGCACCGCTCCATTCGCAATCAGCTCGTCGAGCGCCACATGGGTCTCGCTGCGCACATTGCCAAGCGATTCAGTAGATCAGGTGGGACCG
>JANMMQ010000061.1:0-2422 GCA_031373465.1 Ilumatobacteraceae bacterium
GCAGGATCAAGTCGGCCAGAACGACGACGGCGAGCAGGAGCAAGACGACTGACCTGACGGGTGCAACCCCCGGTAGACCTGACAGGCTCCCGCATGAACCGGCCGTGGAGGCGGAAGGAACGGGCGCCTCCACGCCAGACATGCGCAGCGCACCGGCGCGGAGGGCCGGCGTTTCCGACCTACGCGACGAACTCGCACCTCGGATATGGAGCCTTTGCGCCGCGGGCCGAGTCGTTACCATGCCATGCGATGGGACTTGTGCTGGCGGGGCTCGGGGTTCTCGTGTTCAGTTTCAGCCTGCCTCTGACGAAGATCGCCGTGCGCGGGTTCGATCCGACAGTCGCGGCCGTCGGTCGGGCTGCGGCGGCGAGCGTGCTCGCCTTGATCGCACTGGTGATCGTCAGGCCACCGCGACCGACACGGGCCCAGCTCGGACGGTTGGTGCTGGTGGTCGCCGGGGTGATCTTCGGGTTCCCGATCCTCATCGCTTACGCGCTGCGACACACGGAAAGCCTGCACGGATCAGTGGTCAACGGGCTGCTGCCGTTGGCGACTGCGGGACTTGCCGTGCTGCGGGCGGGCGAGCGTCCTTCGTCGGCGTATTGGGCCTGCAGCGCTGTCGGATTCGCTGCGGTCGTCGCGTACGTCGTACACGAGGGCGGCGGCACCTTGCACGCCGCCGATGCGCTGTTGATCCTGGCCGTGCTGGCGGCGGCGGTCGGGTACGCGGAAGGGGCCTTGCTCGCCAGGCAGCTGGGCGGCTGGCAGGTGATCTGCTGGGCGCTGGTTCTCGGGGCCCCGCTGACCTGGCTCGTCACGATCATCGCTGTGTCGCGAACCGGTCTGCACGCCAGCGGTCCGCAATGGGCAGCGTTCGGGTATACGGCCGTGTTCTCGATGTTCCTCGGCTTCTTCGCCTGGTACGCCGGCATGGCCCGGGCGGGGATCGCCAAGGCCAGTCAGGTCCAACTCGCCCAGCCGGCACTGTCGATGGTGTGGGGTTGGCCGCTGTTGGGAGAACATCTGTCCGCGGCAGCGATCTTGACCATCATCGTCGTGCTCGGTGCCGTGGCCGCCGGTCGAAACGCGGTTGTGCGCACCTCACAACAGATCCCTGCAGCCGTGCGGGATGCCACAATCATGTGATGCCGTACAACTCCACCGGCCTCTTGGTGCACGACGCCGACGCTCACGTCATGGAGACGCCGAACTGGCTGCGCGACCACGCCGATGCGGCGGTTCGCGATCGAATCCCGGCGCTGACGTATTCGAGCATCAACGAGCTACGCCAGACGGGCGATCCCGTCGAGCAACTGCGCGACATCGACGAGACGTTCGCGCGGCTCGCTGCCCGGCACCGGTCCGATGAGTACACGAGCAGCGAGGCAGCCGAGATCATGTCGCGAAAGAACTTCGCTGCGACGGGCGCGTTCATCCCGGACGATCGCAGCCGCGCGCTCGACCTGCTCGGGTTCGCCAGCCAACTGATCTTCAACACGTTCCACAACTCGCGCTTGCACGACTGGGAACACAGCCGCGACGTCGAGTTGGCGATCGGGGCGGCCCGAGCCCACAACCGGGCAATGATCGAGTTCTGCTCGAGCGACTCACGGTTGCTACCGACGCTGTACGTGCCACTTCTCGACCTCGAACGCGCTAGCGAACTGGCCGCCGAAGCGATCGACATGGGAGCATCTGCGCTGCTCGTGGCTTCGGGATGCCCACCCACCCACTCACCCAGCCACATCGCCCTCGACAGCGTGTGGGCCACGGCCAGCGACGCCGGCATTCCCGTCGTCTTCCACGTCGGTGGCACCGGTCAACTGATCGACCCCAACTACTTCCGCAACGGTCTGCCAATCCCGCACGACTTCCACGGCGGCGATGAGAACTTCCGATCTGTCGACTACATGGGCATCCCCGGTCCTCCTGCCCAGACGTTGGCGACGATGATCTTCGACGGCGTGTTCGAGCGCTTCCCGCGCCTCCGGGTCGGCGTCATCGAGCAGGGCGCCGTGTGGGTACCTTCGTGGATGCGGCAGATGGAGGCGGCATTCGATGCGTTTTCTCGCCACGAGGATCGCCTGCGCGAACTGTCGATGCGGCCCAGCGACTACGTTCGCCGCCAGGTCCGGTTCACCCCGTATCCCACCGAAGATGTCGGCTGGATCATCGACCAGGCCGGGCCTGAGGTGTGCCTGTTCTCGTCGGACTATCCGCACGTCGAAGGTGGGCGGCGACCGATCGAACGCTTCGAGGCCAGCCTGTCGAACACGTCGGAGGAAGCTCGTCGAGTTGGATGCTCATGAGGGTTTACTTTTGAAAAGAAGGCGAATGCCAATCGACCAAGGCGTCAAGGCGCAGGCGGCAGGTCTCATACAGGCCACCGGCCTGGGCTACCCACTGCGCGAGCGCGGTATCG
>JANMMQ010000079.1:0-11681 GCA_031373465.1 Ilumatobacteraceae bacterium
ATCCGAGGTCGTGGTCGTGAGCGAACCACTGACCGCGCCGGCGAAGGTGAACGTTCCGGTTGTGCCGACCGTGGCCTTGCGCACGATGATCGAGCCGCGCTTGGTGTTGACGAACGTACACGTCACGGTCTGGCCTGGTGCCACGACGATCGCACCGACAGGCGAGCCGTTGTCACACGAAGATGTCGTGTCCCAGCCGGCGACGGGTGTCTCGGCAACTGCATAGGTGCCGGGCACGACAACCGACGAGAGCGGCAGACCGGAGGCCACACCATTCGAGGTCGTCGTGGTGATGGAACCAGCAACCGAGCCGCTGAACGTGAAGGTGCCGACATCGCCGACCGTTGCCTTCTTCACGACGATGGTGCCGCGCTTGGTGTTGACGAACGTGCAGGTGACTGTCTCATTGGCAGCAACCGTCACCGCCGTGACGGGTGAGTTGTTGCTGCAGGATGACGTGGTGTCCCATCCGGGCACAGCGGTCTCGGCGACCGAGTACACGCCGGGGGCGAGGTTGGTGGAAAGGACGGGGCCCGAGGGCTGACCGTTGTCGCTGGTCGTCGTGATCGAACCAGGCACCGCGCCAGTGAAGTTGAACGTGCCGACGTCGCCGAGGGTGGCCTTCTTGATGACGATGCCACCCTGCTTCACGTTGAAGAAGGTGCATGTGACGGTCTCCCCGGCCTGGACGACGATGGCAGTGACGGCCGAGCCGTTGCTGCAGGTCGACGTGGTGTCCCAACCGGTGACCGCTGTCTCGGCCACGGCGTAGGTGCCGGGCACGACTGACTTGGTGAGCTCGTTGCCGGAGGCCTTGCCATCCGAGGTCGTCGTGGTGATCGAGCCGGCTCCGCCCGTGACACCAGTGCCCGTGAAGGCGAACGTGCCGGTGGTACCGGTGGTGGCCTTCTTGATGATGACCGTGCCCTGCTTGACGTTGGTGAACGTGCAGGTCACCGTTTCGCCGGCCGACACAGCAATCGCGCCGATGGGTGATCCGTCGCTGCATGTCGACGTGGTGTTCCAACCTGTCACTGGCGCCTCTGCAACGGCATAGGTGCCGGGCACCAGGATGGCCGTGAGCGGCGTGCCCGACGGCTGGCCGTTGGTGCTCGTGGTGGTGATGCTGCCGGTTCCGCCGGTGACACTGGTCCCCGTGAAGGTGAACGTACCCGTCCCGCCGGAAGTCGCCTTCTGGATGATGATGCTGCTCTTCTTGACGTTGCTGAACGTGCACGTCACGACTTCGCCAACGCCGACGGCAATGGCTGTGACCGGTGAGCCGTCATCGCAGGAGGACGTGGTGTCCCAACCTGCAACAGCAGTCTCAGCAACGGCATACGTCCCGCTGAGCACGTCTTGGCTCAATGTGGTCCCGGAGGCAGCCCCGAGGCTCGTCGTCGTGGTGATGCTGCCGGCGCCGCCGGTCAGACCTGTTCCGGTGAAGTCAAACGTGCCGGTCGCGCCGGTCGTCGCCTTCTTGATGTTGATGGTGCCCTTCTTGACGTTCTTGAAGACGCAGTTGACGATCGACAGTTGGTTCAGCGTGAACGACACGCCCAACGCCCCTGAGTCGGTGACCGTCAGCGGAGAACCGTCCGCTGTGCAGACAGCGTTCTTGCCACTCTGCGCCACGAGGGCGTACTGATCGCCGAGGAGGGTCTCGGTGACCGTGACCGTCTTCGGCCATGTGCCCCCGTTGAAGTCGAAGTTCACCAGACCGTCGGGCGCAATCGTGTTACCGGACGCCGGGTTCGCAACGATGGATCCGCCGCCGCTCGAGATCGCCGGGACGTAGTTCCATCCCGCAGTGTTGACGAACGGGCCGTTGGTCGTGCTCTGCAGTTGCTTCTGCACCGTCACGGTGCCGCCGCACGTCTTCTTGGCCAGATCGCTGAGCAGCGCGTTCAAGCCGCTGACGTTGGCGGCCAAGTAGTAGTCGTCGTTGACCGTCGGGCCGGAGATCAACTTGATGTTGGTCGCGTCGCTGAAGCCGGATCCGATTCCGAGGACCACGATCTTCGCGCCGTTGTTCTTGACCGAGTTGGCCGCCCAGACGCCACCCTCGACGTCGGCTGCCTCGACGAGGGAGCCATTGCTGCCCGACAATGGAGCTACTTGCGAGTTGGCCGTCGGGTTGCCGTCGGTGATGACGACGACCACGTCGGCGCCGACTGCGTTCACTTGGTAGATCCCGTCATCCCAGTTGGTCGAGCCGCTCGAGGCGGGGATGTTGTCGATCGCCGTCTTGATGACTGCGCTGTTGCTGACCGCGGTGAGGCCGATCTCGTTGGCCGCTGTCGTGGCGAAGCTCCACACGCCGACCTTCGACGGTGTGCTGGCCAGGGCGTCGACGAAGCCCTTCGCCGCGGACTTGTACGCCGGCTGTGACCCTAAAGTAGAGCCTGAGGTGTCGATGACGAGTGCGACCTTCAGGCCGCAGCGATCAGGGAACACCGGATTGTCGCGGCGGACGAACAGAGCGACGTTGCCTGTCCCGTTGTTCGAGGTCGTGAACGTCTTGCGATAGCTCGTCAGCACGCCACCGGTGCCGTCACTGTTACCGAGCCAGATCTGTGAGATGGCGCTGTAGGGGCTCGCGGCTGCGGTTTCCTTCGCGTAGTAACTCGTGTTGTTGGTGAGACCAGTGACCGAGCACTGACCGGATGCCGCAGTTGTGCATGTGCCGGCCAGGGCATCGCCCGATGACTTGTGGATCTCGACGGTCACTCCGGCCTGTGGTGTGTTGCGCAACCCGTACGTGGTGATGACCACGTCGCTCAGCGCAAACGCCGATGTCGCCGGAATCCCCACGGCGACAACGCCTGTGAGGATCGCCATGACAAGCGTGAGTGCGCGGCTTCGCGCCCGCTTCGTCGTCTTGATGTCCGCCGTTGACGTGTGCATGATCGCCCGTTCTTGCCGCTGAGGTCCCTGGGGTCAAGATCATGGTTGGACGACGTAGTTGGCGCCACGCATCGTGGGGGAATTGAGCCAAAGGACCTACTACGAAGCGCGTTTCTCTTGACAAAGTCTGAACACTTCCGACAGATGGCGACGACGGTTCAGCACCGAGAGCGACCATCGACCACTGAATGAGGGTTGCCCACAAGACGCCTCGGAGCAGGGCAAACGAGTGTTTCAGGTACACCCGGGCGGGCGCCAGACACTCCGATGCGAGACGCGGGGTGGTCTACAGCCCTGCGCGGAGCTCTGCAGCCGCGGGGTGAGCGCGGCGCTCAGATCATCGTGGCGCGAGCGGACCGCCGAATGGCTCATGTGCTCGTCGTTACCGTGGACGAACACTGCGTCCGAACTGATGGCGACGGAGCCGATGTCGGGCGAGTCGTTGGCCGCGATCCAGGCCTCGACCTCGGCACGTTCTTCGGGTGTGGGCTCGTAGTCGTCCCAGTGGAGTTCCATGGGCCCCGACCGTAGCGCCGGCCGGCTTCGAGCGGAGAAAGTCGTTGACCCCGGAACGCTCTGGGAAGACCATGACGACCGAGGGCTGCGCACTTTCGAAAGGAGCAACAATGTCTGATCGCGGTGACCTTTCATGCCTTGCCGATCCGGTGGCCCAGTCGTTGCTCGGGTCGACCATTCCGGCTCGGATGGCATACACGTGGACCGACGGCACGCCGAGGGTGGTACCGATCTGGTTCCACTGGGACGGGAAGCAGATCGTGCTGGGCACGCCGCCGCGGGCGCCCAAGCTGCACGCGCTCGACGACGGCGCCCCGGTCGCGATCACGATCGACTCGAACGAGTGGCCGTATCGGGTGTTGTCAATCCGCGGTACGGCCACCGTCACGCACGTCGATGGCGTGATACCTGAATATGCGGCTGCGGCCAAGCGCTACTTTGGCGATGAACAGGGCCAAGCGTGGGTCGACCAGTTCCCGCCCGGCATGGAGATGTGGCGCATCGCCGTGACGCCCACGTGGGCCAACGTGCTCGACTTCGAAACCCGCTTCCCGAGCGCGTTGAGCGGGGCATGACCGAGACCGTTTTGGTCCACGGCGCTTGGCAGGGCGCGTGGTGTTGGGAGAAGGTCGTGACGTTGTTCTCGTCGGTCACAGCTATTCGGGCATGGTCATCACCGACGTCGCCGAGCGCGTAGTAGCTCCCGAACGTGCATCGATCTGGTACCTACCCGCGATCGCGATTGCCGCACGTGTCGATCGGAATTGTCGATTGGTATCAGAAGTCGGTCTGACCGATCTTTAAGGGTGTGCACATCTCGCGAATGCTTCAGCTCGCCCTCGGAGTCGTCGACGCTGTGCCGGTCGACCGAAGAGCGGACATGGCCGAAGAGCGGCTGTTGTTCCTTGCTAGCGAACCGCGCTTCAATCGCCTCGCGGCCCATCAAGATGTGCTCTGGGAGGCCGCTGCAGAAGTGATCCTGGGCGTCGAGCGGCTCTACTACGAAGGGCGCCTCGATATGGCGCTCTGCGGGTTGACCGCGCACAAAGCCGATGCAGAGCCGGTCGCGTTGCTCGAAAGGATCGCATCCAACGTTGCGATCGACATCGGCATGAACAACTACACACAACTCGCTCGGACGTGTGTCGACGCCCTGGTCGCGTGGGCGCAGTCGCACCCGGTCCTCGACACTGACGATCCGGTGTCAACAAGATTGCGTTGGGAGCGCGGCACAGACCGTCACACTCTCGGCGAGCGAGTTGGATCGGACGCCGAGACAAGCCTGTGACAACGGGAAGGCGTAGAGATTCATTCCTCAGGCCGCTGGACGGGCAGCCGTGAGAGATCTCGCCCGACGCAAGTCTCGCGGCTGCAAGCGAGTACCGCGTAACACCAGGTTGTGTGGCGGAGGTGGACGGGTGTTGTGGACGGGTGTTGTGGACGGGTGTTGTGGACGGGTAATCGAACCCGCTTTTAGCGGTGTTGGGCCGTGTTGCCTTGTAATTCGTCGTCCACAAACATCGTTGTCAGCTACGAAACGCGTGAAGCAAAGATGTCGCTCGCTGGCATCGCGGAAATGCTGTTCGGCGGGTTTGCGGTGGCGCCGTTGGCGACAGCGAAAAACGGGACGAAAGCCCCATTCGAGTGAGTCAGGCCCAAGTAGTCACCAACGAAGTAACCGCTGGCGCGAGCACCGCTGGACATATCGAAGTCGGCCCCTACGTTGGTTTCCTGCCAGGTGGTTCCGCCATCATGGGAGTGCAACAACCACGTGCTGGTGACGAGCGGGGCGCCGCCGTCGTCGTGGCGGAAGTCGTAATGCAAGATACCGATCGTGCCATCGGGCATGACGTGGATGCGCGGGGTGAACGCCGGGGTGGAGTGATCGGTGTTGATCGCATAGGACAGCGTGGTCCACGTAGCGCCGCCATCGCTGGACTTGGCAAAGGCGATCTGGTCACGCGCCCCGCCGGTAGCCCTGGAGTCCTGCCAGGTGGCGTATACCACGCGTTGTCCGGGCCGCGGGTCGGTTGCCCACGACGGAATGATGTCTCCGGTGCGAACCGGACTGCCGAACGTCGGATCGCTGACGCCGACGCTGAGAAGCTTGTCGACGACGGTCGCCTGTGACCACGTGGCCCCTCGATCGGTCGAGCGCTGTACGGCCACATTTAGACCGCGTACCTTGTGCGCGTTCTTGAAGTTGTAGATCAGGTCGAAACCGTTGACGAGTTCTCCACGCCCGGTCACTACGATCTCGTTGCCGATGGTCTGGTTGACCTGACCGGGGTCGAGAATGATGCGCGAGGTCTCCCAGGTCGCGCCACCGTCGATAGTGCGCGAGAACCAGGTCGGCCCGCGATATCCGAGCGCTCGCTCAGCAGCGCGCGGCGACGCCTGCTCCCGTGGGAACTCGAGCCTGTCCCAGACCGCATACACGTAGTTGGAGTTCGTGGGATCCGCCGTGATCGAATTCTTGTCGTTAAACACGTTGACGTCGGTATCCCGTTTCAGCACGGTGACAGGCCCCCACGTGTTGCCACCGTCAGCGGATCGACTGACCAGCATTGCATTCTCAGCGCTCAGCGTCTGGTTGAAACCGAGAGCGAACGAGTAGGCGATACCGTTGGGAGAGACAGTGACCCAAGGATCCGTGGCACGCTCGTAGTCTCCGCCGTTATTGGGGCCGCCGCCGGTGCACCGGGAGAACTTCGGCTGCAGTGACGAGTTGTGCCAAGTCGTGCCTGCGTCCGTCGAATAACCGTAGTACGTCGCATTGGAACCACCGTTGGACCAGCGGTCCTGCTGCCAACCACCGACCAGGTTATTTTCGTTGGCCGGGTTGACGGCGACGAACGGCTCCAGTTCGGTGCCCGGAAAGTTCCGGCCTGTCTGTGCTGACCCCGGGACCCCGTTGCACGGTGGACCGTCGGCGTCGGCGGCTGCGAACGGGCTGTTCGTGGGGCTGGCCTGGATCACAGAGCTGGCAACGATGATGCCGGCAGTCGCCGTCGTGGCACTGCCAACAGCCATCGCGGCCCCGACGAAAACAAGGGCGCTTCGCTTGGCTAGTACCTTGCGCGCGCCGTGCTGACCGAACTGAACCACCTTGGGGACCCCCTCCTCCAAACTCCTTGTTTCGCACGATAGTCCAGATGTACATGCCACGCTAGAAGTCCCGCCACAGTCCTGTCCGCCCTTCTGACGAGACGGCGCGATCAGGCTGAGAAAGAGGCCAAGCAACATGTTCGTCTGCGTCGCGCTCGTCGAACCCACTGCCAAGGTGATCGTCGGAGTCGACACCCACAAGCTCGTCCACGTCGGGGGCGCGATCAAGCTCCTCGGCGTTCGCGACGATCAGCGTGTCGGCTGACCGGGCCGGCTACGCCGATCTCGACTGGACACCCCTCGGCACGATCGAGGCGTTCGGGATCGAGGGCACCGGCTCGTACGGCGTCGGCCTGACGAGCTTCGTTCGTCGTCACGCGATCCGTGTCGTCGAGGTCAACCACCCTCGAGTCCATCACGCTCGAGTTGGCGACGGAAGGCCGCAACGAACACGCCGCCGTGATTATTGGACATCTCGACGCGCGCTCGCCCGGATTCGGGTTCGAGCACGAACTCCACTTCCGCAGTCAAGCACGCGAACTGGTCGACGCCGACGGCGGCCACGACGCGGCCAAAATCCTCGGCGCGCAATTGTCGGCCGACGAACTCGTCGCCAACGCCTTGGCCTACTGCGCCGCCGACTGGCGGGTCGACTGAGCCAATGGCGCCCGAGAAGCTTCTCCGAGCGGACCTTCGCATCGGCGAGAAGTACCGGAGGGGCGCCATCCGTACACCCCATTCGAAGGCCGCTTCATGGCAAGCCGAGTTCCGGCGCTGCGCGATCCGGGATTTGCGGCGGCGGTTGCATGGCGTGGATGTCGGCCCCTGCTGATTGCGCCCACCGCAGGGTGGTTTGGGACAGGGTGGTCATGCGGTCGTCTTTGGTGCTGCCGAGTGTCCTGACGGCGCCGCCGAGTTGTTTGTCGCCGACGTTCTGGCCGTCTGCCCACGCCTTCCATGTGTCCACTCGTATCCGGTACAAGTCGACCATCGCGACCTCGACGCCGAAGACGGCGCGTGGAAACCGCACCGTCTCAATCGGTCCTGCAACCGCCGCGGCTTTGCGAGCTTGGAAGCGACAACAGACCGCGGAACGACTGCTCACTGGCGAGGCGTGGGCAGACCGGGGTGGACTCGTTGTCACGAACGTGGGTGGATCGGCTCCAAACCCCGAGGCGTTTTCGAATCTGTTATTCGATCTAGCCAGTCGTGCGGGGCTGCCCACGATCCGCCTTCACGATCTACGCCACAGCTACGCGACGGCGGCCCTCGCGACGGGTGTGCCCGTGAAGGTCGTCTCACAACGCGTTGGTCACGCAGACGTAGGCGTCACGTTGAAGGTCTACGCCCATGTGATGCCCGGCGACGACGAGGACGCCGCGTTGCGCGCTGACTCGCTTCTTGCGCCCTGACGCCTCCCTTCGGCCGAATCTGCGGCGCCACGACCGTTCAGACGGCCGAGCCCTTGCCGAGATGAACCGGCACTCGGCGGGTGTCGTCGTCGTCCTCGAACACTGCGACGAGTTCGAGGCGTGCACCGAGCGCTTCTAGGTACTGGCGCAGCGTTGAGACACGCACGTCCTCGGAATGCTCGAGCTTCGAGATCGCTCCTTGTGTGACATCGAGCCGGCCAGCCATCTCGACCTGGCTGATCGCCTCGCCGTGACGCAGCTCGTACAGGCGGATCTCCTCAATCGTGTTGCGCCGCAGCGCGTCGAGTCGTTCGGCAGCGCCCGGCTTGGCCACGACAGCTTCGCGGAGCTCGGAGAATGTGGTTCGTGGCATCAGATCAATCCTTCCTCTCCGAGTTCTCGGAGATAGTCGTCGTAGAGGTCATCAGCAAGCGGGACCGCCCACTTGTACCACTCGTTCCATGCACCCGTCTTGTCACCGCCGACCAGCAAGATGGCTTGCCGTCGCGGATCGAAACAGAACAACACCCGCGACGCTCCTCCCTTGGAGGCGCGCAGCTCCTTCATCGACTGATGCCTCGACGAATGGACCCGATCGACAATCGGACGACCGAGGTCGGGTCCGCGTTCCGCGAGGAGATCAACTCGATCCGTGACGGGGCCTCGCGTTGGTCCTCTGTCAAGGTCGTCCACCAGTCGTGAAATTGATCGGTGAGCTCGACTTCCCACACGGCTCAATTATGAGTGTTAGCTCATCATGAGTCAAGACTCATATAGAGGGGGTCTGAGCGCGCCTTCGGGGAAGCGAATTTTTCTGCGAATTTTTTCCGCCGTGACCATTCTGTGACCAAACGGTGATTTTCGACGGCAGAAATGGCCTTTGAACTGGTACTCTTTGGCGGAGGTGGACGGGAATCGAACCCGCCAGACGGGGATCGCCCGTCTCGGCCGCTTTGAAGGCGGTGGAGCCCACCAGGTGCCCAGACACCTCCGCCAGCGACGTTAGCCCCCAACCACGCAACGCAAGTACCCGAGCGACGGGTTGGCTTGGCGCACATCCGTCGATACGTTCCGCCTCGGCTTCCCCCAATTCGTAGCGATCAATTCCTTAGGGGTGAAGCCAGATGATTCTTTGTTGGGCTGCAAAGGGCGGCAGCGGCACCACGGTCGTCGCCTGTGCCCTGGCGCTCGGAACGCCACGCGGCCAAGCGGCGACGCTCGTCGATCTCAGCGGCGACAGCGCCACAGCACTGGGCTTGGACGAGCCGGCGGGTCCCGGGGTGATGGATTGGCTGGCCTCGCCGACTGCTGGCGGCGAGGAGTTGGACCGACTGTCGGTCACGATCCGCGACCAGGTTCGGCTCGTACCCCGTGGCCGCAGCAGCACACCCGAAGACCAGTGGTCGCGACTGGTCACGAGCTTCGCTCGATTGTCGAACGTCATCATCGATGCGGGCACCGGTTGCCCTCCGAAGGTCTTGCACGAGGCCGCCGAGCATTCGTTGCTCGTCACCCGTCCGTGCTTCATTGCTATTCGGCGGGCGCAGCAACTCGACATCCGTCCGACCGGAATCGTGCTCGTCGATGAGCCGGGCAGAGCGCTGACATCGAGCGATGTCGAGCACGCGCTCGCCGTGCCAGTGGTCGCCGAGGTGCGCCTCGATCCCGCGGTGGCCCGCGCCGTCGACGCCGGGTTGCTCAACGCCCGGCTGCCGCGTTCGCTGACGATCTCATTGCGGAGCGCGGCGTGATCGACATCATCGCCGAGCGGTCGCCCTTCGGCGGCCTGGAGCGGTGGCTCACCGATCCGGCGGTCGACGAAGTGATCGTCAACGGAGGTGGCCAGGTGTGGGTCGAGCGTTGCGGCACGCTGCAGCGAGTCGCGACGATGAGCACGGCAGCGGTCACCAGCGCGATCGAACACATCCTTCGTCCGATAGGTCGGCGGCTCGATCGCTCCAACCCGACCGTTGACGCGCGCCTTCCCGATGGCTCCCGGGTCTGCGCTGTGCTCGAACCGATCGCCGTCGACGGTGCGTGCCTGACCATCCGTCGGTTCGCGTTGCGGTCGCTTCCACTGTCGGCGTTCGCCAACGACAAGGTCGCTGAGCTCCTGCATAGTGTCGTTGCATCGCGCTGCAACGTGCTGGTCAGTGGAGCGACGTCCTCGGGCAAGACGACGTTGCTCAACACGCTGGCCGGCTTGGTCCCCGCAACCGAGCGCATCATCACTCTCGAAGACATCGCCGAACTGCGCCTCGATCATCTGCACGTCGTCAGGCTCGAGGCCAGGCCGGCCAACGCCGAGGGCAGCGGTGAGGTCACGCTCGCCCAACTGCTGCGCACCGCCTTGCGCATGCGTCCTGATCGCCTCGTCATCGGGGAGATCCGCGGCGCCGAAGCGGTGCAACTCGTGCAGGCGATGAACACCGGCCACGACGGTTCGATGGCAACGGTGCACGCAAATTCCGCCCTCGACGCGGTCGCACGTCTGTGTTCGCTGGTGTTGCAAGAGGTGCCGGGCTGGCCACTCGACGCCATCCACGACCAGGTTCGCCGTTCGATCGATGTGGTCGTGCACGTCGGGCGTGGCGCAGACAACCAACGACGGGTGATCGAGGTCTGCGAGTGCGATGACGTGACCGGCGGAGTGAACCTGCGGCGGCTGGCTGGTCGATCCGAAGTGCTCGCACCGTTGAGATGCCAACGCTCATGACGGTCGGTGTCCTCGAAGGCGCGCTGGCTGGTCTGATCGCCGCGTCGATTGCAACGCGCGCCGGCCGACTACTACGACTCGCGCCACGCGGCGCCCGTGACAGGAGCGACAGAAGTGATCGCATCCCACACCCCGACTACGCCGCACTGCTCGAAGCGATCGCTCGCCAGGTTCGTAGTGGATCGAGCCTGACCGCGGCATTCGTAGAAGAAGCCACTACGACGTCGCCGCTCGCTCTCGCAGTCGGCCAAGTCTGCGCCGGCGCGTCGCTGGTTGACGCACTTCACGATCTCGCGCCGGGTGATGCCGATCTCGCGTTCACGGTCCGAGCGCTGGCCGCCACCGCTCGGCTCGGTGGACCGATCGCCGCGACGCTCGACGAAGCGGCCGCCGTGTTGCGCGAACGTGCTGCTGCTCGCGCCGAGAGAAGGGCCCACGGATCACAAGCTCGTCTCAGCGCCCGGGTGTTGACTGTCGTGCCGCTCGGCTTCGGCGCGTGGAGCGCGCTCGTCAGTCAGCAGACGCGAAACGTGTACCTCTCCTCCGTGGCAGGGGCAACCTGCGCGTTCTGCGGTCTCATGCTGAACCTTGTCGGTTGGCAATGGATGAAACGCATCCTCGGACCACCGTGATGCTGCCTGCAGGTGTCGCAGCGCTTGTCGTGCTGATCGGATGGCGGGTTCGACCGAACGGTCTCACGCGGGTCGCGCGGAGTCGCTCGAGAACCGTTGGACGGCAGTCGATAGTCCTCGCCGCGATTCTGAGCTTGATCTCACCCCTCCTCGGCCCCGTAGCGGTGATCGCAACGATCGTCTGGCGCAGTTGTTCACGCGTCCATCGGTTCAAACGCGACGCCCGTCGGGTGGCGCTCGATTTTCCGGATGCTCTCGATCTGCTGGTGTTGTGCATTCGAGCCGGCTTTCTGCCCGCACAGGCCATCGGCGAGATCACACCACATCTGCCTGTATCGCTGCGCCCATCGTTCAGTGCTGTCGCTGAATCGATGCAAGCCGGAACGCGAT
>JANMMQ010000099.1:0-6087 GCA_031373465.1 Ilumatobacteraceae bacterium
ACAATGCCGTTTCGTCCAAAACGGCGCGCTGAAGACAGCACTTTCCCGAACATGTTTCCGTCCCTACAGTCGAAGTCCCACGCCCGTGGCGGGACATGGACATAAAGATCGAATAAAACTGACGAAAGACAAAGGGGTCAATAGCCACAGGTCAAACGAACGAGCACTTTCACGAAAGCTTGCGACTGATGGCCTAAGTCTTCATCAAAAAGATGACGATGCGCGCGTGACACGACTCGTAACGGGTGATCATGTGGAATGCCTTGAGTGGCACGTACCGGTCGAGACATGAGGTTTTCCTTTATGCATACCGCGACCTTGTCGGGGGATCGCTCCGTCGGCGTGGCAATGTTGTGTGCTTGCGAGAGATGATGAAGACCCTGAATTTTGGCGGTGCGCCGTATTCCCACAGGCGAGGGCTGCTGGTGGGCGTGGCTCTGACGCTGCTCGTCGGGCTGGCCATCTACCCGTTCCGCCGCAATGATTACGAGCTCGAGTTCCTGCTCGTGCTGCCCGTGGTCTACTCAGGCGCCCTGGCCGGCAGGAACGCTGCGCTCGTCACGGCCGTCGTTGCGGTGCTGACGTTCCACCTGGTCACGCGTACCGAGCCGGACAAGGTCGAAGAGGACATCCTCGCCTTTGTCACCTTCCTGGGCAGCGCTCTTGCCATCGGGACGGCGGTGGGCAGTGGCGCCGACCGCTTGACCCTGGCCAAGCAGCGGGAGGAGGAACAGCGACGGGTTCGGGAGTTGAATGCTCAAATCGCCGAACACGCAGGTCGTATGGCGATTCTCGAGCAGGTCGATCAGCAGCGCGTGGCTTTGCTGCGTTCGGTGTCGCATGACCTGCGCTCGCCCCTGGCGACCATCCGTGCCGTCGCGACCGACCTGCGCGATAGCGACCTGCATGACAACGAGACCCGTCACGAGTTGCTGAAGAGTGTGTCTGACGAGGCCGAACGCCTCGATCGCCTCGTCGGGAACCTGTTGAGCATGAGCCGCATCGAGGCTGGCTCGATGCGCATCGATCACCAGGCCGTCGACTTTGCTGAGTTGGTGCAGATGACCATCCTCCGCTTGGCGCCCCTCTTCCCTCAAGTTGCGGTTGAGGTTGAGATCAGACCTGCCCTGCCGCTCATTGATGGTGACCCGGTACTTCTCGATGAGGTGATCTCGAACTTGCTCGAGAACGCGGCCAGGTATGCCCCGGCGGGCTCCGCAGTAGTAGTGCGCCTGTCCGGGACCGATCGGCACGCGGTGAACCTGCAGGTCATGGATCACGGTCCCGGCGTCGACTCGGAACATCGCGATCACGTGTTTCAAGCGTTCTGGCGGGGTGCCGAGAGCCCGTCGAATGGCCTCGGCCTAGCAATCGTCCGGGCGGTCGTAGAGGCACACGGCGGCTGGGTCATCGTAAAGGAGACGCCCGGCGGAGGGGCGACCTTCGAGATCGAGCTCCCGGCTCGACAGGACGTCCGGTTGTGACCACGGGCGCTGTCAACAATGAGCAACGCATCCTCGTCGTCGATGACGAGCCGGCAATTCTTCGCGCGCTGACCAGCGCCCTGGTGGCCCGCGGTTACCGCGTGAGCCAGGCGGTCACCGGCCAGTCGGCCATCGACATGGTCGCCGTCGATCCGCCCGACGCGGTGGTGCTCGATCTGCGGTTGCCCGATATCGACGGGGTCGAGGTGTGCCGGCGGGTGCGCATGTGGAGCAGTGTTCCTATCGTCGTGCTGTCGGCCGACGGCCTCGATGAGCGAAAGGTTCTGGCACTCGACGAGGGAGCCAACGACTACGTCACCAAGCCGTACTCGACGCCGGAGTTGCTAGCTCGCTTGCGCGCCGCGCTCCGTTCGGCGACTGCCAGCAAGTCGACCATCGAGGACGGGGTGCTGGTCGTCGGTGACCTGCGCATCGATCTCGCCCGCCGAACGGTGAAGGTCGGAGATCGCTCGGTCGACCTCACTCCCAAGGAGTTCTCCTTCCTCGCCCTGTTGGCTCGATACCCGGGTCGTGTGCTGACACACAGCACGATCCTGCAAGAGGTGTGGGGCCCGAACTACGGAACCGAGACCCAGTACCTGCGCGTCTATGCGGGGCAGATCCGCAAGAAGCTCGAAGATGACATGCGCAACCCGCGGCTCGTCACGGACCTCGGCGTCGGCTATCGACTGCAGGCACGCAACGAACCTGTGAGCTGACCGTTCTGCGTAACTAAGGTGCGAGCCGATGAGGTTGGCGATCGTCGGAGCCGGCGGAATGGGCTCGTTTCATGGCCGGTCGCTGGCTGTGTTGCCGGAGGTCGAGATCGTCGCGATCGCCGATGTGCGAGAAGTCGCGGCCAGGACCCTCAGCGAAGCGGTCGGGGGAACACCAACGACCGATGCCCTAGCGGTCGCAGCGATGCCGGATCTCGACGGGCTCGTCATCGCATCGCCGGAGGACACGCACGAAGAGTTGGTGATGGCCGCGTTTGGCCAGGGCACCCGCGTCCTCTGCGAAAAACCATTGGCGGTCGGGTCGAAAGCGTGCGAGCGCATCGTCGATGCCGAGGTCGCTCTCGGTCATCGTCTGCTGCAACTCGGGTTGATGCGTGTGTACGACCTTGCCCACATGCAGTTGGCAGCAGAGGTGGCCGAGCTCGGCACGCTGCATCACATTCGGTGCGTGCACCGCAACGTGCACGATGCGCGTCGCACCGCTCAACTGATCCTCAACCAGTCACTCGTCCACGACATCCACTCCCTGCGGTGGTTCGTCGGCCGCGAGATCGTGCGCGTCACCACCCTCGTCACACCAAACCCGGAGCACGTCGATCACTTATTGGTCACTGCCGAGTTCGACGGTGGCGGCTACGCAACGATCGAGTTCAGTGAGCACAGCTTTGCGTACGAGGTCACTGTCGAGGTCGAGGCTGAGCTCGGCGGCGCGGCGATGGCACCGGTGATGCGTCCAACTGTGCGGCGCGACGGCGCCTCGATCACGAACATCGGCACGGATTGGTTCGGCCGTTTCGCCGACGCGTACCGAACCGAAGCGGCCGTGTGGCTGCAGTCCGTCGTTGCCGACACGACAGTCGGACCATCGGCTTGCGACGGCTTGATTGCCGAACGTGTTGTCGAGTCGGCAATCGAGTCGGTGCGCACGCATCAGCCTGTCGGCGTCTCTGCGTACGACGTTCCCGACCTCTACTGCCAGTGACCGGAAACACGTTCCGAGCCACACACCGATAGCGTTGGTTCGGCTCGTCGAATCTGGCGGGCCGTTTTAGTGAGATGAGAGACAGTTGACTACAGGTACCGTGAAGTTCTTCAATGCCGAGAAGGGCTTCGGATTCATAGCGCGTGAGGGTGGCGAAGACGTCTTCGTTCACTACTCCAACATTCAGGGCGATGGCTACAAGTCATTGCAAGAGGGTCAGAGTGTCGAATTCGACATTGCTCCCGGCCGCAAGGGCGAGGAAGCACAAAACGTCAGACCCCTCTGACTAACCCATTCGCCTAGAGCGATCTTGTGAAACGAGCCGCTGGTCCTTCGGGCCGGCGGCTCTTTCGCGTCAGGACGTCAGAGAACGACGACTTTGGTGCCGATCTGGGCGAAGTCCCACATGAAGCTGGCGTCGAGGTCGGCTTGACGCTGGCAGCCACCTGACAGACGGGTTCCCAACTCGGTGTCCTTCATGTAACGCGATCCGTCGGCTACGTGACGGGGGATGCCGTGAAAGCCGATGTTGCCGATGTCCGTCTTCAACCACCGGATCATCTTCGGCAGGAACGCCTTGCCGTTCCACGCCGTCGAGACTTCGGACCGGCTGTAGACCTCGTGCGTGCCGGGCACCTCGTTGTTGTACTTGCTGCCCGACACCAGCCACGAGCGAATGACCCGATCGTTCTTGTCGATGGCCCAGACTCGTTGGCCCGAGCGGGAGTAGACGACGCGTCGGCCACTGCCGGTGTTGTCGGGCACGGGTGGCGCGTCGGGACCGCTGGTCGCTACCAAGGACAACGGGTAACCCAGCAGATCGACGGCACCCGCGGCGGGCGGTGGGGTGTGCACCACGAGCGACGCCTCGTCGGGCCAGATGTCGAGGGCGAGTGCGGTCTCGCGGCCGACCAGACCGTCGACGAACAGATCCTTCTCCTTCTGGAGCTTGTTGACAGCACCGAACGTGGCGTTGTCGTACTGGCCCGTCGGGGAGGACGCGGTGAGGTAACCGGCACCGGCCAACGCCTGTTGCAGGCAAGTGACCGCGGCACCGGAATCGCCGACGCGAAGCTCGCGCTTGTCGATCTTGCAGCCGACAGTTGTGGCCGACGGCTCGTCGCCGCTGACATCCTGGTCGGCAGGCTTGGTGAGCTGTGCCCCCGTCAGAGTTGTGGCCGTGGCGTCGACGCCGGTCCCGGCAGTGGCGCCAATGGCGGCAGCCGACGAGTCCGCGGCGGAGGAGCCCGGCGCTTGGGAGTTCGGGGTCTGAGAGTTCGGCGCGGCAGCCGTGACCTGGGAAGGGGAGTCCTTCAGCACGGATTGAGCGAGCGAGATCACGCCGATCAGGGCGGCACCAGCGGCAAGAACGGCGAAGGCGCGCCGGGCGTCGCGCTGGGCGCGGGTTCTCGGGCGGTTTGTTCGAGGTTGGTGTGTCATGGGTTGGTGTCGAATCGGCAGGAACGCAGCATGGCAAATCGATTCTATCGAAACGCGGCCCCGGAACCCTGACACCGCAGACACCCGGCCCACAGGTCGTCGCCGGCATGTGGCAAGGTAGCGAAATGGCGACGTGGGTTGTGCTGTTGCGCGGCATCAACGTCGGCGGAGCCAACCGATTGGCCATGGCCGACCTCCGCACGCTCATGACCGAGCTGGGCCATACAGGCGTGTTGACATACATCCAGAGTGGCAACGCTCTGATCACTTCGAGTCGTGAAGACCGCTCCGAGATGGCCGCCGAGATCTGCGAAGGGATCGCCGCCAACTTTGGTCCGGTCGTGTCGGCGGTGCTGCGAACTCCAAAGGAGCTTCGAGCGAGCCTGGCCGCCAATCCGTTCTCACGGGAGCTGAACGGAACTCGGGTGCACATCACCTTCTTCGCAGAAGCGCCGGAGACCGCTGACGTCGCCCAGCTCGAGCAGGACCGGTTCCTTCCCGATCGCTTCGAGGTGATCGGAGCTGAGATGTACAACTACTACGAGCACGGTGCCGGACGTTCGAAGATGACGCTCGACTACTTCGAGAAGAAGCTGCACGTTCGCGGGACTGCTCGCAACCTCAACACCGTCGCAAAGCTGATCGAGCTCTCGACGGCCTGACACTACGCTCGCCGCATGTCTGCGATCGCCAAACTCACCGTCTTCGCGCTCGATTGTGCCCACCCTCGGGCCGTGGCCGATTTCTACTCCGCCATCACCGGTTGGGAGGTCGAACGCGACGACGGCGAATGGGTCCAGTTGCGCAGCGATGGCGGAGCAACACTCGCGTTTCAGTTGGCGCCTGATCATCAGCCCCCGGCGTGGCCGAGCACCGACCGGCCGCAACAGGCACACCTCGACTTCGACGTTCCCGACCTCGATGCCGGCGAGTCGGCGGTCATCGCGCTGGGCGCGCGCAAGGCCGACGTTCAGCCAGAGCCCGATTCGTTCCGCGTCTACCTCGACCCAGCGGGTCACCCATTCTGTCTGGTGCTCGACGACTGATCGCTGAGCTCAGGGAAGCAGGCCGACGTGTGCCAACGCCAGCCGAATGAGCCGATCGTGGCCGCCTGTCATCTCACGCCGAACCTGCTCGCTCATGATCTCGGCCGGCGTGTACCAATCGAGGTCGAGCGCCTCTTGCGTCGGTTGACAGTCGCCCGATACCGGTACCACGAACGCCAGGCTGACGGCGTGGTGCCGCGGGTCGTGGAAGCCGCTGACATCGGGATCGGGGAAGTACTCCACAATGGTGAACGGCGCCACCTCGGGTGGGATCCTCGGCAAGGCGACAGGACCGAGATCCTTCTCGAGATGGCGCAGCAGCGCATCGCGCACACGCTCGCCGAACAGCACCCGGCCCGTCACGACCATGCGGCTGATGGTGCCGTCGGCAGCCTGGC
>JANMMQ010000160.1:0-22199 GCA_031373465.1 Ilumatobacteraceae bacterium
CGTGAGGAACAACCAGACGCTGCGGGCGAAGGTCGCGTCGGGCGCGTATCCCGACGTTCGGCTCGCGCAGTGGTATCCGCACACGCCGGCCGACATCGGCTGGATCTCCAAGGACGGGATTCACCTCACCCGGTTGGGCGCCCTAGGTGTGGCCGACTACATCTCCCGCTGGGTTGCCCACGCCGAAGGGCTGCCGTGTCCGATGCCGGTGATCCCTGGCGGCGCGATCGAGGCGGTCTGTTCGAACCCCGATCCGCAACCGCCGATCGCCGACCCCGTCGCGCTGTACGCGAGCTAGCTCAGCTGATCACGAGTCCGGCGGCGACTTCAACCTGAGATAGATCGTCAACAGCCCGACGAGCACGACGATGACGACCACAGTGCGGAACAGCCACAGGATCGTTCCGATGATGAAGTTGAACAGAATCAGCACGATGATCGCGACGATGCCGTAACCGACGACCGTCGCAAGCACCGAGCGAGTACCGCTTGGTTCTGTCGACATACGGGGAGTATGCCAGCCGCGTGAGATCGTTCAACGGCGGGCCAGCACCTGCTCCAAGGCGGCGCTCAGGCGATCGATCGCGTCAGGTGTGTAGCTCTGTGCTCGCCAGGCGACGTAGCCGTCCGGTCGCACCAACGACGCGCCTGATGAACCGATGCCGTACGTGGCGCAGAGCGATGACGAGTTGTCGCCGACGATGTGCGAGACCATCTCGATGCCCAGCCGTTCTGCCGCCTGCGCCGCCGCCTGCGACCACTCTCCGCCACCGGGCCCGCACATCAACACGAACTCACCCACGTAGAGATCCAACGTCGAGATCGTCTTGCCGTCTCGCACCAGCTCCACGTGCGGAGCGCGTGTTCCCGGCAGCCCATGGGACTGGCGGGGGTCGATGTCGAGCCCGCCATCGTCGTTGTAGCCCTCGTCGGCGATGACGGCGGTGGAACGGTACCTGTTGAACTCGACGTGCATGTCGGGAACCGCCTCGTGCATGCCCTCGGTTCCCAGATCTGGATCGGAACGGGTCACGTAGCGGTTGTAGGCCTGCTCGATCGCCAGGACCCCCGCCGGCTGGCGTTCCTGGTCGTAGGTGTCAACCAAGCCCGTGCCGGCCTTGCCCTCGAGGACGAGCGCGATCTTCCAGGCGAGGTTGTGGGCATCTTGCACGCCGGTGTTCCCCCCGAAACCGCCGGTCGGCGGCATGGTGTGCGCGGCGTCGCCGGCCAGGAAGATACGGCCGCTCTGGAACGTGGTGGCCGCCTCGGCGACGGCCCGCCACTTGTCGACGTCGAGTATGTCAACCGGCAATTCCTCGTCGCCGACGGCCTCGCGCACCAGTTGCACCGCCATCTCGTCGGTGACCGAGTCGGCCACGAAACGTGCGCCGGGCTCATTGATGTCGCCCACCGTGAACACGACGAGGAAGCCTCCGAGGCCGGTCTTCTCCAACCGGAAGAAGCCGCGCACCTTCGGGTTGTGCACGTAGATCACACCGAGGTTGCGCCCTCGCAGCGCTGTGGAGCAGTTGGCCCGGAAGTAGATCGTGATGCTTCGCGACAACAGCCCGTGGCCGTTCATCTTGATGCCCAGGCTCTCTCGGATCGGGCTTCTGTTTCCATCGCAGGCGACCATGTACCTCGCCCGGATCCGCTGCTCGCTGGCGTCGTTGACATTGCGAACCGTTGCCGTGACGCCTTCCTCGTCCTGCTCGTAGCCCACCAGTTCGGTCGAGTACTGGAACCGTGCCCCGAATTCGCGGGCGCGCTGCAGGAGCAGCGGCTCGAGCACCTGCTGAGGCATGAACAACCGGCGCGCCGGGCTGACATCTTCGACCCCGCCGTTGATGTTCGGGATGTAGTTGGCGATCTCCCGGCCGGCCAGCGTCTCGACGGCATTCAGCCCGCCATCGGCGTAGTAGAGCTCCAGGGCGGCCGCGCGCACACGATCCTCGATCCCGGCAACCCGCATGAGCTCGATGGTGCGTAGTTGGAAGTAGCCGGCTCGAGGGTGGATGGCGGTGCCATGATGCTTCTCCACCGACAGGACCTCGATCCCGTGCTGTGCCAGGAACATCGATGTGGCCAGGCCGACCATGCTGCCACCGACCACCAGCACTGGAACTGCAATATCTACAGCTGAGTCTCCGGTTGAATCCACATCAGTATCCGACGTCGACATCGTGACAAACCCCCGACTGAAAATGTGAGTTACGTTTTCATGATTGTGACGAACGATGTGGGTGGTGTCTTTCAAAAAACGGACATCCTTGATCACATTCGCGACAACCCGAGCGAGTTCCCGCTCGACGAGACGCACGGGATCGCCCTGTGGCCGAAGCACCGCCTGCTCGCCGACTCACGCGGTTTGGGGTGGCACGACGCCTACACCTCCTTAGCCACCGAAGCGCCGTGGCAGAAGACCCTTCGCGCCGTGCCTCACTACTGCATCGCCTACTGCACCAATCGTGCAGCGGCCGTCACTCGTGTGATCGATGACGATCGCCGCACCGACTCGGTCGAGTTGCGGCCGCGCCACTTCGGCGTCGTGCCTGCAAACCAACGGTCGTCGTGGCGGCTCTTGGGGGCACCCGACATCCAACTCGTCTACCTCCGTCGCCGGATGGTCGACCAGATCGCCGAGGAGCACTTCGGGTTGGACACATCCCGCGTCGACCTACTTCCTCAGCTCGGCTTCAGCGATGGTCTGCTCGAGCAGTTGGTGCTCGCATTGCTGGAGACGGCACGCAATGACGCGACCAACCCGTCCGATGGCATCTATGCGGATCACATCGTGCGGATGATTACCATGCACCTCTTGAGGTATCACTCGACGCGCATGGAGTCGATCCCGACTGTTGATCGCGTGGCCAACACGACCACCGCCCGGATGAGCCACGTCCGCGATTTCATCGAGTCCGCGCTCGACGAGGACCTCGCACTGGAGCGACTCGCAAGCGAAGCCGGAATCTCGGCGCACGCGTTCTCCGCTGCGTTCGTCAAGGCGTTCGCCATGCCGCCGTACCGCTACGTGATCCTGAGACGAATCGAACGGGCCAAGAGGCTGCTTCGTCACACGGATCTGCCGATCTCACGCATTGCTTGCGAGACCGGCTTTGCCAGCCAGAGCCACTTGGCATCCACCTTCCGGCGCTCCGTCGGTGAATCGCCCGGCGCCTACCGACGGTCGCTGCCCAGCTGATCTGGCGGATCTGCCTGCGCAGCAAGGGGATCGGGCCGGCGGATCCAGGCATCGGGATCGTCGAGCAGGGCGGCCACCGCCGAGGGCAGCGCCCCTGCGACGAGGTCGGCGATGGTGACCTTCTCCATCACCGATCGCAAGGCCGCACGAACGGCGATCCACAGTTCCCTGGTGGGCGCGGCGACACCGGGCGGCCCGAACAGTTCCGGCGACAACCCGTGCACGTCGGCCAGCGGACCGTCGATTACTCGGGCGATGTCGGCCACGGTGATGTCTGCCGGCGGCACGGCCAGCCAGTACCCGCCGGCGTAGCCCCTGCCACTTCGCACCAGCTCTGCACGACGGAGCTCAGCGAGCAGCTGAGCGAGGAATCGTGAGGGAATCCCCTGGCTGGCGGCAATCTCATCAGCCTTGACGGGACGACCGACTGGTTCGGCAGCGGCGAGCTCGACCATCGCCCGCAACGCGTAGTCGAGACTGGCACTGACTCTCATGGCTGGCTCATGGCCGCTCGCTACTCGTCATTGTGACGGATGGCCTGGCGTGCCGGCTTGACGATCGTTCACCTTTCACAGCATACTGCTGGGAAAGATCCCTGACTAAGTAGATCAACTTTATCGGAATGGCCGCCACCCACATTCGAGAGGACCTCATGCGACCACCCCAATCCGCCCACCGAGCCCGCAGCCGATCCGGCGCTGCGCTGGCCGCGCTGGTCTCGCTGATCGCCCTCACGGCGTGCAGTTCGGCGAGCGCCGAGCCCGCCACGAACCTCTCGCTCGTCGCCTACTCGACGCCGCAAGCGGCGTACGAGAAGATCATCACCGCGTTCAATGCGACCAGCCAGGGCAAGAACGTCACGTTCACCAAATCGTTCGGTGCATCCGGCGACCAGAGCCGAGCGGTCGTCAGCGGCCTCGAGGCCGACTACGTCGGCTTCTCGTTGGAACCCGACGTCACCAGGCTTGTGAAAGGAGGTCTGGTTGCAGCTGACTGGAACAAGGACAAGTACGCCGGCAACGTGACCGATTCGGTCGTCGTGCTGGTCGTCCGCAACGGCAATCCGAAAAAGATCACGGGCTGGGCCGATCTCACCAAGCCGGGAGTCGAGGTGATCACAGCGAACCCGTTTACGTCGGGCGGGGCACGCTGGAACGTGATGGCCGCCTACGGCCAGGTGATCAAGGGTGGTGGAACGGAGGCCGAAGGCGTCGCCTACCTCAAGGCGCTGTTCAAGAACGTGCCGGTGCAGGACGACAGCGCCCGCAAGTCGCTGCAGACCTTCACATCCGGGAAAGGCGATGTATTGCTGGCCTACGAGAACGAAGCCATCTTCGCCCAACAGAACGGGCAAGCCATCGAGTACATCGTGCCCGACTCGACGATCCTGATCGAGAACCCGGTGGCTGTCACCTCGTCGACGAAGCATCCCCAACAGGCGAAGGCGTTCCTCGACTTCGTGCGCACTCCTCAAGCCCAGAAGATCTTTGCCGAGAACGGATACCGCCCCGTGATCGATGGGGTCGACAGTCCGTTCGACTTCCCGACGCCGACCGGATTGTTCAACATCTCTGACCTGGGTGGATGGACGGACGTGACGAAGAAGTTCTTCGATCCGAAGGCGGGCATCATGGCCGAGGTCGAGACAGGAATCGGGGTATCTGTTGGCTGACGCGCCTGCGACGTTGCGTTCGCCGCTCTACGCGAGGCGAGGCGGGCTCGGCAGGCTGAACACCGGCACGGCCTTCGGTGTCGGCTTGGCCACGCTGTGGCTCAGCCTGCTCGTGCTGATCCCGCTTGGCGCCGTCGTCTGGCGCGGTCAGAAGAATGGGTTCGCGTCGTTCTTGGTCGCGGCAACGACGCCTGAAGCAGCAGCGGCGATCCGCCTCACCGTCGCCAGTGCCCTCCTCGTAGCGCTGGTCAACGCGGCGCTCGGCACGTTGATCGCCTGGGTCCTGGTTCGAGACGACTTTCGCGGCAAGCGGGTGGTCGACGCACTGATCGACCTGCCGTTCGCCTTGCCGACGATCGTTGCCGGATTGGTGCTCCTCACCCTGTATGGAGTCAACAGCCCCGTCGGCCTGGAGCTCGCCTACACGCGCGCTGGTGTCGTGGTCGCACTGCTGTTCGTCACGCTGCCGTTCGTCGTCCGCACCGTTCAGCCCGTGCTGCTCGAGATGGACGTCGAGATGGAACAGGCGGCCGCGTCGCTGGGTGCCGGAAGGCTGACCACGTTCCGGCGGATCGTGCTGCCGAACCTGCTGCCGGCGATCTCGGCCGGGACGGCGCTTGCGTTCGCCAGGGCGATCAGTGAGTTCGGGTCGACAGTTCTCATCTCCGGCAACCTGCCGTTCAAGACCCAAGTTGCCTCGGTTCACATCTTCGGCCAGATCGAGACCGACAACACCGTCGGCGCGGCAGCGGTCGCCACCGTGCTGTTGGTCGTCGCCCTCTTCGTCTTGATCGGCCTAGACCTCCTGCAACGTTGGGCGGCGCGCCATGCTTGACGCCACTGCGGTTCTCGCTACACCGCGCGCCACGCGACCGTCAACACAGCCCAGCACGGCGAGAAACACCCGCGCGTCGAAATACGTGATGCGGATCGTGGGGCTCGGTTACCTCACCGTGCTCGTCGGCATCCCCGTCGGTCTGATCTTCTGGCGCACGTTCGAACACGGGGTCAGCCCGGTGATCGATGCGCTGACGGATCCATCGGTCCTCCACGCGTTCAGGGTCACAGCCATTGTCGCGTTCTGGGCAGTGCTGTTGAACACGGTCTTCGGCGTGGGTGTCGCAATCTTGCTCGTGCGCCATCGCTTCCCCGGCCGCCGCCTGCTCAGCGTGCTCATCGACCTGCCCATTGCCGTGTCGCCAGTCGTCGTCGGTCTCGCGCTGATCCTGGTGTACGGACGGTTCGCACCGGTCGGCGGCTGGCTCGAAAACCACGGGATCAGGGTGATCTTCGCCTACCCGGGCATGGTGCTGGCGACGATGTTCGTGTCCCTGCCCCTCGTCGTGCGCGAGGTGGCTCCCGTTCTCGAGGAGATCGGCACCGAGCAGGAGCAGGCGGCATGGACGTTGGGGGCAAACGGCGTGCAGACCTTCCGCAGGGTGACGCTGCCGGCCATTCGCTGGGCACTCGCCTACGGCGTGGTGCTGACGCTGGCCAGGTCGCTGGGCGAGTACGGAGCTGTTGCGGTGGTGTCGGGCCGTTTGATCGACAAGACACAGACCGCGACGTTGGTGGTCGAGGAACGGTTTCAGAACTTCGACCAGACGACCGCATACGCCGTCTCGGTGACGCTCGCGATCGTCGCCATCCTGATTCTCGTGTTGATCAATGTCCTACGGCCGAAGGAGCACAGCTGATGGGTATCCGCGCACAACACGTTGTCAAGAAGTTCGGTGATTTCGTCGCCCTCGACGACGTCTCCGTCGATATCCCCACCGGATCGCTGACCGCGCTGCTCG
Organism: Ilumatobacteraceae bacterium; assembly: GCA_031373465.1. Taxonomy (GTDB): domain Bacteria; phylum Actinomycetota; class Acidimicrobiia; order Acidimicrobiales; family Ilumatobacteraceae; genus JAENVT01. The sequence continues at coordinate 6,674 of JANMMQ010000160.1, forward strand.
GGCCGAGCGGGGGTGGCAAGTCGACGTTGCTACGAATCATCGCCGGTCTCGAACAACCGGACTCCGGCTCGATCGAGATCGCCGGCGAGGACTCCACGTCGCTGCCTCCGCAACGACGCAACGTCGGGTTCGTGTTCCAGCACTACGCCGCGTTCAAACACATGACGGTTCGCGGCAACGTCGCGTTCGGGCTCGAGATACGCAAGCGACCGAAGCGCGAGGTCCAGGACCGCGTAGATGAGTTGCTCGCGCTCGTGCACCTCTCCCAGTTCGCCGACCGGTACCCGTCGCAACTGTCCGGCGGCCAGCGACAGCGGATGGCCCTTGCAAGGGCGCTGGCGGTCGAGCCTCAGGTCCTGCTGCTCGACGAACCGTTTGGCGCCCTGGACGCGAAGGTGCGCAAAGAGCTGCGCGATTGGCTGCGCCGGTTACACGACGAGGTGCACGTCACCACCGTGTTCGTCACGCACGATCAGGAAGAGGCGATGGAAGTGGCCGACGAGATCGTCGTCATCAACAACGGTGCGGTGGAGCAGATCGGCACTCCCGACGAGCTCTACGACAAGCCGGTCAACGACTTCGTGATGAACTTCCTCGGTCCGGTGACGAAGCTCGGCGGCGCAGCAGTGCGACCACACGACATCGAGATCCTCACGCACGATGCTCCCGCCTCTGTTCCCGCCACCGTCGTGCGGCTCGTGCGACTCGGCTTCGAAGTTCGTGTCGACGCGCTCGCCGACGACCAGGAGGTCTGGGTGCAGATCTCGCGCGGCGAGGCGGATCGCCTCGATCGGTGGCCGGGCGACGAGGTCTTTCTTCGCCCGGTCGCGTTCCGACGCGAGCTCGTTCCAGCATTGAGCTGACACTCGACACTCGAAGGCGCGAAACTCCGGCGTCGTCGCGAGACGATCCGCGTACGCTGCGGCGCATGGCTGCTCCAGTGCTACCCTCGGCCGGCCTCGGCCTGGAGTGGCGACCGATCTCTCTCGATGACATCAACATCTGGCATGGACTTGTGCACGCCATTGATGCCCACGATGAACCGGATCAGCGACCGGACCGCGACGACCTGGTCGAGGACCTGACCAATGGATCGCACAAGATTCCCGCGCGCGATTCGTTGATGGGGTTCGATGCCGATGGCGTCGCAAGGGCGTTCGCGCATGTGGACCTGCTGCCCGGCACGACGCTGCGCCGCGCCTTCCTCTGGGGCGGAGTGCATCCGGTCTGGCGTCGCCGGGGCATCGGCCGCGAGGTGCTGCGCTGGCAGACCGAGCGAGCCCACGAGGCGATCGCGGAGCAAGAAGCTGCGGAGGGCGCGAACGCTCGGGAAGTGCCATGGCGGATCGGCGTCTACCACGAGGAGAAGCTCGTCGACCGCAACGCGCTGTGCAAGGCCGCCGGGTACACCGCGATCCGCTGGTTCCACAACATGGTCCACCCTTTCCTGGATCCAGCTCTCCCGATCCCGGAGGTCGTGCTGCCCGATGGCTTCGAGATGGGCCTGTGGACGGAGGATCTCGACGAATCGGTGCGGCTCGCGCACAACGAGGCGTTCGCCAAGCATTGGGGCTCGCAGCCCCGCACCGAAGAGGCCTGGAAGACCTGGACAATCGGCCACCGCACGTTTCGCCGCGATTGGAGCCGCGTCGTGCTCGACACGACACAGCACGATGCGAACGGCCGGCCGTCGGTCGCGGCCTACCTGTCGTCTCATGCATTCACGCAGGATTGGGAGGCGAAACGTCGTAAGGAGGGGTACGTCGACCTGATCGGGGTTCGCCCGGCGTGGCGCGGGCGCCGGCTGGCACCCGCGCTTCTCGCCGAGGCGATGGGCGCGTACGTGGCGTCGGGCATGGATGCTGCAGCACTGAGCGTCGACACGGGCAATGCCAGCGGCGCGCTGAACCTCTACGTCGGTGTGGGCTTCCAGGTCGACCACACAACTATCGCCTGGGCGCTCGAAAGCCCTGGTGCTGCAGGGATGTAGCCGGCGAAGTGACTAGGTGACGGCGACTGCGCTCACTCATCCTCGGTGCGCAGCGCGGCGGCGACAGTCGTTCGCCGAGTTGCGACTGCGGCGCCGAATGCGGCCACGACACCTGCCGTCATCAGGATGGCTGCAGCCGCCATCAGCACCGGCACGGCGATGGGCACACCTGCGGTAACACCGAGGTCGTTCCTCACCCTTCGCCACCACGTCACATCAGTCATCAGCCCGACAGGAATTGCGAGAACCAGCACACACGCCGACCCCAGCAGGCCCTGCCACCCGAGTGCCCGTCGAGCACCCGACCGTTCCAGCCCAAGTGCGCTGAGCACCACGAGCATGCGCCGGTTCGAGCGTCCTGCGGCGAATACGGTGGCGATCAGCGCCACGACTCCAATCGCTGCAGCAAGCGCAACTCCCGCCAGTGGCACCGCACGTACCCGCCGAAGGTTGACGATCCGCGCCGGGATCACGTCGGTGTGAACCTCTTCGCTGTACTGGGCGATGAGCTGACCTACGGAGGCGGCGCGATCCGGCCCGACAACATCTGTGAGCACGATCCGTGGCGTCGGGTCACCTCCCCCCATGCCAATTGCGTCGAGCGAGACGAGGCCGACGTCGGCGAAATCTGACTCGCCGAACACAGGCGAGATGCTCTCGCCGACGACCGTCATCCTCACTGGAGTTGTCTGCGTCGTATTGTCGTAGGTGAACTCCGAACTCTCGAGAGACAGGGTGACGGTGCTGCCGAGGTCGAGGTGCAAGCTGCGCATCAAACCGGCACCGAGGGCAGCTTCCGTCGGCGAGGCGGGCAGCCTGCCGCGTACGATGTCGGGCGGCGCGGTTCCGGCCAGGTCGAACGCCAGCACCTCCGTCGACCGGCCGTTCAACGTCGCCTGGCCGTAGCTCACGGCGCTCGCTCTGTTCACGAGCGGGCTGTGCCCGATTGCCTGAACGGTCGCGGGGTCAATGGCAAAGTTGACGTTTCCGATGGCCACGTCCCAGGCCCAGCCCCGCGACGACGGTTCGTCGTAGAGCCGCTGGGTGCCGATGATCCACATGCTGACTGCCAAGGCCGCCGCGGTGGCAACGACGGACGCGCCCATGCCGGCCACACTCGCGACCCGCTGACGTCTGCTATTGCCTCCAAAGGCCAGGCGGGTCCCAAGCATCGCGTGCAGTGGCAGCCGGGTGCTCGACAGGATCCGGGATGGCGGGCGCATGCCGTCATTTGCGCGCACCTTGTTGGACCGCCACGCCAGGAGCGCAGAAACGAGCAGAGGCAAAGCGACGGTGAGAACCGCACCGGTGGCAACTACCGCGAGGTTGACTTCGACTCCTGGGCGTAGCTCCAGTTGGCGACCGAGCCCAATTGGAAATCGAGCCGACATCAGCACGCTTACAACCACTGCCACAACCCCCGCGATCAGGGCTGATGGAAGCGTGCGCAGAACAGCGATACGTGACAGGCCCGCCGACGTGAGACCCATCGACCGAAGCACGTCGCTCTCCTGCTCCAGCTCGTAGTGGTCGAGTCGCACCAAGAGCAGGATCAGGCCCAACGCTCCGATCGCAGCTCCGACTCCGACGCTCACCAGCGCGGCAGTTTCGAGGTCGACGGGCGTCTTGAAAGCCGACTTCTTGTCGGACTCGCTCCAGGGGTCCGACAACACGTTCCCGCCGCCAGCAAACTTCTTGACGGCTGACAAAAACGTCTCAATGCCTGCCGGGCCGTCGGCCAGTCGCACGTTGAAACTTGAACCGAAGTCGATGGACTCCGCTCGATGCGCTGTCCAGAACTCGACGGGAACAATCATGGCGTTCGTGGAGGTTGTGGCACCTGGTCGCGGAGAGCGCGCCTCGTCGATTGCGATGTCGTCCGGCGTGCGCACCACTCCGACGATCATGAAGTCGTAGTGCGGCCCGCGCGGTGAGTAGACCCCTCGACGTATCTCGTCGAACTGATCACCGGCGAACGTTGCAACCGGTAGGCGATCGCCGAGGCCCAGACCGAATTGGGACACCACGGCTTCGTTGACGACGACTTCGAAAGGATCGGCGCCGGGCAGCCGACCCCGAAGGAGCCGCAGAGTCGGATCCGTTTGCGAGAAATCGACCGTCGTGCTGTTGATCAGGAGGTTGCGGCCATCGAGCCCGCGGCTGACGAACGCGATGTATGGCGTGGGATCGGCGCGTACAACTCCTGGCAGTGTGCTCGCGATCTCGGGTGTCAGATCACTCGATTGCGCGAACACGCGGACGTCATAGCGAGGCGCAGCGGCGAAGAACCGATCGACAACCGACGAGGAACGCAACGACCCGGCAACGAGTGAGATCGCCGCCGCAGCGACCAAGCCGACCGCAATCGCCAACAAGAGCTGCGCCGCACGCCGGCTGCGGCGCTGCGACCGGGCGATGAACGACTCGGCAGACGACACTGGAGTGAGTATGTTGCGGCCGAAACCTCAGCTGCAAGGTGGCTGACCGGCGGCGAGGGTAGTGCTACCACCACCCTCGCACAGGAGCCGGTCAGTCGTCGTTGTGATGGACTTCTCGCAGGAATCGGAATGCTCGGTTGCCAATCTTGCGGCCGTGCTTGATCCCTTCATCGACGGCGTGGCGGAAGTGGAAGCCGACGAGTATGCGCGATTCTCCGTTCTCGTTCGCTGCTTGCGAGAAGCTGTCGAAGGTTCTCATGACCGGGGAAGCGTCGACGCACGTGCTGCCCGCGTCGAGAGTCATGCTGCACGCACTGAATGCAATGTCGTCTGTGCCGAAGAAGCGGGCGAGCACCGCGGCGGCGACGCCTCCCTCCACGCTGTGGCCCGAGTCGTGGTCGGTGATCTCAGGGGTCTCCCTCAACGGCGTCCACGTCGGATCGGCCGCAGTATTCGGATTCCCGTCTGTTTCGGCCAGCTGAATCGCAGTGATGGGACGCCAGAAGTTGAAGAAGCGCTTGGCATCGAAGGAGCTGATGTATCCGTCAGCCATCCCGATGTTGAGCAGTCCGAACAGGCGGGCGTTCTCCCACAGGTCGAGGTGCTCACCGGCGGACACCGAGCGGGTGAGCCGGTTCCAGGCAAGTGGCGAGCTCTCCACCCAGAACAGCGCGATCTCCGTCTGCTCCGCCGTGCGAGCGCTCGGTGTCGTCACACCGTCACCACCGAGCCGCTTCACTTCGTTGAAATCCCGCGTGTACTGACGGCTGTTGATCCGGAAGGGTGGGCTGGGCCGGAACTGCGACCCGTCCCGGAGCACGAACGGAGTCACGTCCGCCCATCCCGGCGCGAAGACGAATGGGGCCGTGTCAGGGCTCGTGAACCGATACTCGCCGGGATTCGTGCCCTGTGGGTAGTTGAAGTCGAGCAGCGGGGTATCGGAGCCGTCTCCTTGACGTACGGCGAGAATGGCAGCGGCGGCTGCCTCGCCGAGAGCGATGCCCTTCGTCTTGGCGGCGCCGGCCGGGATCGCTGCGAGCGCAGCGGCGTAGTCGGCTTCGACGCCACCGACAGCGGCCTGGATGCACAGAGCATTGTCGAATGGTGGCGTCAGCTGTTGTAGCAGCGGGACCAGCACGCCCCTCGCAGCACTGGCAACTGCGGCGTCCGGCGAGGCATCCCGCTGCCTCTCATCGGGCTTGTACGCGTACGGCCGAGAGTGCAGTTCGATCGCGTTGAGTGCGTCGTGGATCGCGAGATGCATCATGGCGTACATCCGTGATTCGTGTAGTGGATTCGGCGCCGGCGAGATGCACGCCGCGATCGCAGCCTTGCCAGCGTTCGCGTTCCATTGCAGGACTGCATCTGGCGACGACGGCGATTCATCGTCAGACTTCTCCGAGGCCGCTGCGTTGGGTGCGGAGACCTGCGCGATCGCGCCGGACGCGAACGCCAACAGCAGTGCCGTCGAGATCACCCGCGATCGCATCGGCCGCCTCCGAGCCGTGGCTGCCACGCCGGCGGAGCGGGGTGCCGGGCCGAACATCATCACGTTGCGTTTCATGTCTGTCTCCCTGCTTGATGGTTCTGGTGCTGAATTGCATCCATCTCCTTGGACACACGGACGAGGGGCCCACTCAGTTGCAAAGAACTCGACAATGACTGGCGGCCTGAGGGATTCGAGGTGGGTCCGAACAGCTCCGGCATCCGATGGTGCGCCGACGCGATCTACGGCACAAGCGGCCTGAAAGACATTGAACGCGAGAATGTGGCCATTGACCGGTCTCCGATGCCGGACGAATATCCAGACATGGCTCGTCCCGATCGTCATCGTGTCGTGGCGCTGGTCGGGAAGCGATCCAGCACGTTTGATCTCTCCGTAGCAGCCGAAATCTTTGGACGCGACCCAGACGTGGGTGTGCCGTGGTACCGCTTCATTGTGGCCACCGAGTTCCCGGGTTCCGTGCAGTTCGACCTCGGACTGAACCTGACGATCGACCACGGCCTCTCGGCGTTTCGCGCGGCCGACACCATCATCGTGGCCGGTTCAACACCCGCTTCACCAAACGTCATACACGCGCTGCGCGACGCCCATCGACGTGGCGTCCGAATCGTGTCGTTGTGCGCGGGGCCTTCCTGCTCGCCGAAGCCGGTCTCCTCGACGGGCGAAAGGCCACCACCCACTGGCACATCACCGAACTGCTCCATTCGCGATACGCCGACACGGATGTGGTCAACGATGTCCTGTACGTCGACAATGGCGACGTCCTGACATCTGCAGGCCTGGCAGCCGCCACCGACCTTGCGATCCACATCGTCAGACTTGATCACGGTGCAGATGTGGCCAACCGTGTGGCCCGCAACATGGTGGTGGCCTCACACCGGCACGGAGGACAGGCCCAGTTCGTCGCGGCGCCTGCGGCAACCGTCGCGCCGGCAGACAACCTCGGCGGCACGCTGGACTGGGTCGCGGGCCACCTCGACGAAGACATGTCGCTCAAGGCCATGGCTAGCCGGGCCAACCTCAGCGTGCGGCAGTTCTCTCGACGGTTTCAGCAGACCACGGGAACGACCCCACACCAATGGCTCATCCGCCACCGCATATTCCGTGCACAAGAACTTCTCGAGCAAGGCGGATTGTCGATCGAAGAGGTGGCTCAGTGCAGCGGCTTCCGAAGCGCAGCAGCCATGCGCCCGCACTTCACCCGTCAAGTGACGACCTCTCCTGCCGATTACACACGCGGCTTCGCCGTGCGCTGAACGGCGGCGTGGAGACTCATGGTCGTGCCGAGTTGGTAGGCGCCGGGGTGATCGCGACGCGCGGCGTCGGTCGCAGCGGTCACGTCGGCCGCAAGGTTTGGCCATCGGCCGCGGTAGCCGATCCGTTCGCGTGAAGTCTCGGTGGCAGCGAGGATAGTTGCAGTTGTCTCGGCCGGAAGGGTTCGGCTCAGCGCCAGCAACTCGAGGCCGTCGATCTGCAGGAGGACGTATCCCTCGGTGATGGCGATGTTGATGAGATCGCGTGCCGCTGCGGCGCTCGCTGCCGCGTTTCCCTCGGCGAGGGCAATCATCGAGGTGATCTGATGATGTGTGGCGCGGTGCATGGGAGGATCGCCAATCGCTGCGGCACTTGTGTGCAGATCGGCGGCGATGGCCTCCGCGTTCGACACATCGCCTGTGAACAGGTACGTCGCGGCGAGTGGCGTTGCGAAATGACATATCGATGTCGGGGCCTCATGGACCAGGTCATCGAAGTACGCTCGAACGCCTGAGGGATCACCGGGTTCGCCTTTTCTGAGTGCGCTCGCCATCGCAACGAACGCCGCAGCACCGTGCTGAATGGGCGGTGCGGGCCGATCGACCCAGCGCCGGGCGATGTCGTGGATGCCCTCGTCGGCTGCCGCGAAACCCAGGATCGCCATCGTGCCCGACGACACAAACAGCATGAATGCATTCTTCGGCAGGCTGGGCTCCACGTACGACCGGGCCGCGTCGAGGCGGCCGCGGCATGTAGCGACAGTGATGGCTGCGTTGTGCCCGGAGAAGCTCGTATCGCACGTCAATGGTTGACCAAGCTCACGCAAGTACTTCGTGATGCGCGCCAGTGCAGTCTCAGCGATATCGAGCCGGCCAGTCCAGGCGGCAATGACCGCGAGGAACGAGGCCGCGGCGATCGCACCGGTGGCGTAGTGGGCGCTTTCGGCGGCATCGACCGCAAGCTCGATCCGATCAGTGTCGCCGGTGACCAGTCCGGAGAACCCGTCCGCGTAGAGGCGCCAGAACTGTGCCTCAGCATCCTCAGGATCGATCGATGACTCGAAACTTGGCAGCGCGTCGACGAGATCGAGTCGTCCGAACAGGGTGATCGCCTCCTGGCTGAGCTGCACCATGGCCGCAGCCCACTCGGCCGGAGCGTCGCTGCCATCGCGCGCAACGAGCCAGTCGAGTTGTTCGGCCAACTCGTCGAAGTAGCCGATGCCGAGACGTGCCATCCGATTCATCGCGCAGATCCGGTAGGCGTCAACGGGCGACGCCTCGTACGCCCAACGCAATGCAGCGAACACATCCGGGAGATCGAGCCAGAGGTCGTCAGGTAGCACCATGCCGCGCAAACGACCGCCCACCTGACGTGCGTAGTGGCCGTAGAACGCAGCGTGGCGGTTACGGGTGCTCACGGTTTCGGCACGCTCGCCGAGACGTTCGGCGCCATATTGGCGGACGGTCTCCAACAGCCGGTAGCGGCTCGTCGCCGGATCGAACTGGACAAGGCTCTTGTCGACGAGATGGGCGACAAGGTCGAGCACGTCGAGATCGACAACCGTCTCGCCGTCGGCAGCAATCTGTTCAGCGGTCTCGAGCAGAAACGGTGCCTGAAGTACCGACAACCTTCGAAGTACTGCCTGCTCCAACGGATTGAGCAAGTCGTAGCTCCATGCGATCGACGCGAGGAGCGTCTGCTGGCGGGCGACCGCGGTGCGGGCACCGCCGGTCAACACGCGGAACACGTTCGACAGCTCCGTCGCGATCCGATCAAGCGGCAACGATCCAGCCCGCGCCGCCGCCAGCTCAATGGCCAGAGGGATGCCGTCGAGGCGCTTGCAGATCGCAGTGACCAGGCGGTCGTCAAGCGCAAGATCTGGCCGAGCGCTCGTGGCCCGATCGCAGAACAGCTTTGCTGCCTCGTCGACGACGAGCGAGGGAGTGCGCCAGACCTCCTCGCCGGGCACACCGAGGGGCTCGCGACTGGTCACTACGATCTTGACGTCAGGACAGTTGTCGACGATCGCGTTGACCAGGTGAGCGACGGCCTCGATGACATGTTCGGCATTGTCGAGCACGAGCAACGTCGGTCCGATCTGGCGGAGATGGTTCGTCACCTGACCGACCTGGTCCGCACCAGCGACGAGCGGTATCCGCATCGCCGCCGCGACGGCGTTGGCAACCTGGTCATCGGTCGACGTGGTAGCCAACTCGATCCACCAGGACCCACCTACATAGCCGCCGAGAGACTCAGTAGCCGCGGCGAGGGCGAGCCGGGTCTTGCCGCAACCGCCTGCTCCTGTCAGTGTCGTCAGCCGACAGCGACCGATAGCGGTACGGAGCACGTCCAACTCGTCTTGCCGCCCGATCAACGACGTGACTGCGACCGGCACGTTGTGCGGCGCGGCTTCAAGCCCGCGCAACGGAGGGAAGTCGACCGGCAGCCCAGGAGCGACCACCTGCCACACCTGTAGCGGAGCGACGATTCCCTTGAGCCGGACCGTACCGAGATCGGTGAGCGTGAACATGGCGCCGATCAGCGGTGCCGTGGACTCCGACACCAACACCTGCCGGCCGTGTGCGCATGACCGGACACGTGCACAGGTGATGATCGACGGCCCGACGTAGTTGCCTTCGCCGCGAAGGATCGCCTCGCCGGTGTGCACGGCCATTCGCACCGGTAGCCAGTCGAGCTCGGCAACGAGCCGGGCCTGTGCATCGATCGCCGCGGCAACCGCATCGGATGGGCGCGTGAATGCGGCGACGACGCTGTCACCCTCACCCTGCTCGACCGGCCGCACGCCGCCGTGCGCCGAGATCGCCGCGTCGAGGATCTCGTAGTGACGGGCAATACCTGCGCCCATCCGCGCCGGATCCGCAGACCACAACGGTGTCGAACCTTGCACATCGGTAAGCAGGAATGTGACCGTCCCAGATGGAACAGTTTGCACGTCGGGCTCAGCCGGCCAGGACGGGTGAACGGGTGAGTTCGACCTCGACGAGGTTGTCGCAGAAGGTCGGGCCGTTGGCGAGGTCACCGAGGGAATCGCTGGTGAGTGAGTTCGCTCCTCCCGACTCGGGATCGGCACCCCATCGACCGAATGGGATGGCAATCGTGCCGGCTGGGACGTTGTCGGTGATGCAGGCAGTCAGTCGAATCCGGCCGAGGTCGTTGTACACGGAGATCTCCGCCCCTTCGCCGATCGCCCGATCAGCGGCGTCGTGAGGGTGTATCTCCGCAGTCGCACTTGGTTCCGCGTTGAGCATCACTGGCAGGTTTCCGTAGGAGGTGTTGATCGAGTAGTGACGTTTGAGGGTGAGGAGCCGAAGCGGGTACGGGCTGGTGGCGTTCGGTGTTCGTGCCGGCGGGCGGTACTCCACGACCGGGTGCAGCCCGGCAGCTCCAAGAGCATCGTTGAAGAACGCGAAGGTGGAATCGGACGCGACGGCGGTACCCACCGGCGGGCCGACTCGCACAAATCCGTCCTGGCGGAGAACGTCGGGAGTGACGCCCGCGGCGGCCGCTGGTGAATCGGTGAGCGCAAGTTCCATCAGTTGATGGTCATCGAGTTGGAACACGTCGTCGGCGAAGCCCAGCCGGGATGCCAGGAGCCGGGTCACCTCGGCGTTCGATTTGGACTCGCCCACCGGCTCGATGACTGCCTCGTTCCAGGAGAGGTAGGAGAAACCCCACGAACCGACGAGATCGGGATGTTCCAGCATCGTCGTGGCAGGAAGCACGATGTCGGCGTATCGGGCGGTGTCGGTCACGAACTGGTCATGGACGACCGTGAACAAATCGTCTCGCTTGAGTCCTTCCAACACCCGCTGCTGGTCAGCGGCAATGACCGCGGGGTTGCTGTTCCAGACGTAGAGGGCTCGAATGGCTGGCTCCATTGATGGATCGGTGAGGACCCGCCCGAGCTGGATCATGTTCACCTCTCGCGTACCTGTCGGGGCGAGATCGGGGCGGGTCAAGGCTGGGAGGTTCGCGTGTCCGATCGAGACCGCTCCGGCGATGCCTCCGGATGGCCACTGCCACTGACCCGTCAGCGCAGGCAGGCATTGGATGGCCCGCAGCGCGGAACCCGAGCCGGTCGATCGCTGCATCCCGACGCCGAGCCGGATCGCCGCGGGCCTCGCGCTCGCGTAACGCCGCGCGAATTCGACGATGTCCCCCGCAGGAACACCCGTCTCCTCCGCCGCCCGCTGCGGCGTCCATGGTTCGACCGCTGTTCTGTAGGCATCGACGTCGGAGGTATGGGCCGCGAGGTATGCGTGATCCTGGAGACCTTCACTGAAGATCACGTTTGCCACTGCGAGAGCGAGCGCCCCGTCGGTGCCGGGGTTGGGGCGAAGATGGAGGTCCGCGTAAGGCGTGGTCCGGCTCCGGTAGGGATCGATCACCACGAGCTCGGCGCCGTTCTTTCGGGCGCGCCTGATGAGCTCCCACGTGTGGATCGAGGTCGAGACCGGGTCCATTCCCCACACCACTACAAACTTCGCTTCGGGCAAATTCTCCGGGTCCGACCACGGCCAACGGGTGATACCCGACAACGCGAACCACTGGGGTCCACAGATCGACCGCTCCAGCCGGGTCGCACCAAGACGGTTGAACAACGCCTGCGTGGTCCCGAACGCGTCGAGCAGGCCCATCGATCCTAGATAGGAATAGCCAAGGATCGATGTGGGACCCAGCTCCCCCGAAATGGCTTGCCATCTGGTTGCGATCTCGTCGAGAGCCTCGTCCCAGCTGAAAGCCGTGAACTCGCCGCTCCCCTTCGGTCCGGTTCGCCGAAGCGGGGTCATCACTCGATCAGGACTGTAGACCCGCTCGAGATATCGGTCTACTTTCACGCAGAGATGCCGGCCCGTGATCGGATGCGAGCGGTCCGCCTTGATCTCGACGGCCCTGCCGTCGGCGTCAACCGCGACCAATGCGCTGCATGCATCCGGACAGTCGTGAGTGCACGTCATTCGTACCAGACGGTCTTTCATGTCGCTACCTCCGGTCACGCGCCAGCGTGCGAGCGGTGCGTCCGGAGGGACTCGAACCCCCAACCTTCTGATCCGAAGTCAGAAGCTCTATCCATTGAGCTACGAACGCGCGATTGACGATCGTAGTCGGTCGTCCGTGTGCTGGCAGCCGCAGAATCCTTGGGTCCTGCATGTGGACTGGCTAACGCCTGATGAGGCATGATGGGGCCCCGCGCCACCACGGCGCGGATTCCGGGGGGTACACACGTGAAGATCACCGTCACCGTCAACGGTACGAGTCACGAGAGCGACGTCGAGCCACGCACGCTGCTCGTCCACTACGTGCGCGAAGAACTCGGTCTTACCGGCACCAACGTCGGTTGCGACACCTCGTCGTGCGGCGCCTGCAGCCTGCATGTCAACGGCGAGGCCGTGAAGAGTTGCACCATGCTTGCGGTGCAGGCAGACGGCACCGACATCTTGACCATCGAGGGTCTCGCCCAGAACGGCGAGATGCACCCGATGCAAAAGGCCTTCATGGAGAACCACGGTCTCCAGTGCGGTTATTGCACGCCGGGCATGGTGATGGCGGCCACCAGCTTCTTGAAGGAGAACCCGAGCCCGACCGAGCGTGAGGTGCGCCTTGGTCTCGAGGGCAACCTGTGTCGCTGCACCGGCTATCACAACATCGTGCAGGCCGTGCTGGCCTGCGCTGCAGGTAACTGACACCGACTGCGAGCCCACACAAACGTGTGGAAGCAATGCAAGCTGCAAACCCGAACACACCTGGCAACACCAACCCAGGCAACAGAGGAGCAACCAAGTGATTCCCGCCGCCTTCGACTATGTCCGTGCCGGTTCCGCCGAAGAAGCCATCCGGCTGATCGGCGAACACGGCGACGACGCCAAGTTCCTCGCCGGCGGGCACAGCCTGCTGCCGCTGATGAAGTTGCGTCTTGCCCAACCGAGCGTGTTGGTCGACATCGGGCGCATCAGCGACCTGTCGTACATCCGCGACGCCGGTGACCACATCGCCATCGGCGCGTTGACTCGCCACATGGATCTGGAAACGAGCCCGGTGCTGGCCGAGCACGTGCCGTTGTTGGCTCATGCCGCCAGCTATGTCGGCGACCCGCAGGTCCGTCATCGCGGAACCATCGGTGGCTCGATCGCCCACAGCGACCCAGCCTCGGACCTGCCCGCCACGACACTGGCTTTGGGCGCCACGTACATCGCCCAGGGCCCGAACGGCACCCGCGAGATCGCGGCCGGTGACTTCTTCCAGGGCTTCCTCGAAACCGCGTTGGCGGCCGACGAGATGCTGACCGAGATTCGAGTTCCGAAGATGCAGGGTGCGGGCTGGAACTTCCAGAAGTTCAACCGCCGCGCCCAGGACTGGGCAATCGTCGGTGTTGCGGCGTGGCGCCGCAACGGTGACAGCGGCGTCGGCCTGGTCAACATGGGCTCCACGCCGATCCTGGCGATCAGTGTCTCCAACGCGTTGTCGCAGGGCGCATCGATCGCCGATGCCGCGCAACTGGCCGCAGAAGACGCCGAACCTCAGAGCGATCTCAACGCCAGCCCCGAGTATCGGGTCCACCTGGCCAAGGTGCTCGTACGGCGCGCTCTCGAGGCCTGCTGACCTCGCTTCACCGGCTCCTATCGCTAGCCTGCTAGGCCATGTCCGTCCTGGCCGATCAACCAAGGCTCGACCAGCGGGTAGCTCTCGGCGACGTCGTTCCCATCGACTATCTGGCCTGGGTGCGACGCACCGCCCTGACCGTGTTCTGCGTGTACGCGGTCGTCTGGACACGCGATAACGGAATCCTCTGGGACCGTTTGAGCATCGCCCGTGCGGTGGCCGTGTTCCTGGCTTGCGCTTTCGTCGGCCGGCCGGCGCGGCAGTGGGGGATGCTGGGAATCGACCTGTTGCTGTACTGCGCGATGTGGTTCGCCTACGAGACCACCCGCGGCGCCGCAGACGGCAAGATCCTCGGCATCAAGTTCCCCCTGCAGGTGCAGTCGGTACGCAACATCGATCGGGCCATGTTCTTCGGCAACGATCCCAACACGGTCCTGCAGCAGCACTTCTGGAAGTCGACGGTGCACTGGTGGGACAAGGTCGCATCGCTGACCTACTTCAGCCATTTCATCGTCGTTCCCATCGTCATGGGCGCGCTGTGGGCGACGTCGCATCGCCAGTGGGCCAGATTCATGAAGCGCTTCGCCACGGTCCTGGGTGTGGCCTGCCTGATGTTCATCGTGATGCCCACGGCGCCGCCATGGATGGCCTCGAAGCAGTATCACCTCTTGCCACCGCTGACTCGCAGCGCCGGTAGAGGGTTCACCGCGATGGGTCTGCGTGCCGCCGCCAACAGCTGGAAGAACGCTCTCGACTGGGGCAACGCGGTCGCAGCGATGCCTTCGCTGCACGCATCGTTCGCGCTGATCGTGCCGGCATTCTTCCTTCCGTGGATCAAGCCGAAGTGGCTCAAAGCCGTCGCGCTGCTCTTCCCCGTCCTCATGCTGACCTCGCTTGTGTACCTGGCCGAACACTGGGTGATCGACGGGTTTGTCGGCTGGGCGATCGTCGGTGGTTCGTTCTGGTTCTGGAACTGGTTCGAGGATCGACGACGACGCACCAGAGCGCAGCGCTCGATCGATGCACTGGCCACCGTGACCACCATGACCGCGCTCAACGCCTAGTGATGAGCCCGCCGTCGTATCTCCTCGATCTCAGCTACCTGATCGCGCTCGCTGACAGTGCCGACGTCAACCACGACGACGCCGAGGCGATGTACCGAAGTCTCCTCGACGACTTCGTCGAACAACGTTGCCTGCTCGTCGCTCGCGCCGATCATCTCGAGGTGGTGGCCAACACCGACCTGTTCGCGGCGATCGACAAGTTGCACGTCGCCCGGCAACACCGCAACGCAGCTGCAGAGCTCGTCGAGCGAACCGGGGTCGGTCTCGACCGGGCGATCACGCTGGTCTTGATACGGCGATGTCGGATCCGCAGGGTGGCGAGCTTCGACGAAGGTTTCGCCCGTTACGACATCGACGTGATCACACCGTCCTCGATCGATTCGGCGTCGCTCGACCCCCCGTCAGATCCCCCTTCGGGTCCCGTGTCCGACTCCCCTTCAACTCCCCCATCGAACTTTGTCGCTCGCGACGCACCCAGCATGTCGGCAGCGACAAAGTTGGGGCCGGAGGCGAGCTAGCTAGCTCTCGAACTGCACCGAGGCCCGCGACTCGATCCACGGACGTACGACGCCGGCACGGATCTCTTCGTGTCTGGGGTGTTTGTCGTACACGCGCCAGTCGTCGACGCTGTCGAACTCGGCAACAATCCCGAAGT